>CATYWI010000001.1 GCA_958414155.1 uncultured Anaerotruncus sp.
CGAACAAAGATGCTCGGAATTTAGTTTAAAGCAGATTATATAGTCAGGTTTCCTCGCTTCGTCAAGTCGCTTCGCGCCTTGACCAAAGTATGTACGAACAAAGATGCTCGGAATTTAGTTTAAAGCAGATTATATAGTCAGGTTTCCTCTACTGCGGTGATATCAGTATATGACCGTATGCTTATGTCAGGCGCAGAAGCGCTTGATATCCTCTTCGAATGCCGCGCGCTCCGCTGCGTCTTCGATCTCGGCGGTAAGCTCGATGGGCTTCATAAGATCAAGGCTGAATATTCCCATGATGGACTTGGCATCCACCACGTATCTGCCCGATTTAAGGTCAATGTCAAAGTCGTACTTTGCCGCAATGTTTACAAAATCACGGATGTCGGATATCGTGTAGAGGCGAATGTTTGCAGTTACCATAATTTTACTCCTCATTTCGGATAGTTTACTACAATAATTGTATCACACATTAATCGCGCTGTCAAGTGGTGCAAAAAAATTTTCCCATCGCTTTCGGATACCCGGCGAGACGCGGTGAGACTGATGCGAAAAGCGCCCGAGTTAGAATTATCGTGCGCCGTGAGAGACGCGGCGCGAAGGGGGTGATCCACACGGAATAAACAACAATTCAAAGCCCCGGCGCACTTGCCGCCCGCGACCGGGAAGTCTCGTGCGCGCCGCCGAGGACGGCTCCGCCGTGCGTCTTGCCGCCTCGTACATCGAGGCGAACCGCGGCAAGGATCAGCTGCCCAACATTGCGGGCTTTTGCCGCTCGCTGGGTGTGGGTGTGTGCGAATTTGAAAGCCTTAAGCGGTCGCATCCCGATATTTACGGCATTCTTTGCGCCACGTTTGAGGATGAGGCACTGAATTCGGGAGTTCCCGCCTCCATACTGACGCTGTATCTGCGCGGGAGACTCGATTACAGCGAAAAGCGCGACGCGGACAACGCGCCCGTGGCGGTCATGTTCAGTCATGACATACTCGGCGACGGCGAATGACGGCGTTCTGCGCATAGGCGGCGTGCCGAGCGCGCGGCAGGCGGAATTCTTTGCGGCGCGCGGAAAGTTCATCGCCTACGGCGGGGCGCGCGGCGGCGGCAAATCATGGGCTTTGCGGCGCAAGCTCGCGGCGCTTTGTCTGCGCTATCCCGGAATACGCTGTCTCCTTGTGCGCCGCACGCTCGGCGAGCTGCGCGCGAACCATCTTGCCCCGATGCTCGCCGAATACGGCAGTCTTATCGCTTACAGCGAAGCCGAACGGCGCATATCATTTCCCGGCGGCTCGGCTGTCTTTCTCGGCTACTGCGCCACAGACAGGGACGTGCTGCGCTATCAGGGTCAGGAATACGACATCATCGCCATAGACGAGGCAACGCAACTGAGCGAACATCAGTTTTCTGTCTTTAAGGCCTGTCTGCGCGGGACCGGGGACTTTCCCCGCCGTATTTATCTGACCTGCAACCCCGGAGGGGTCGGGCACGCGTGGGTGAAGCGGCTGTTTATCGACCGCGACTACCGCGAGGGCGAGTACCCCGGCGATTACGTTTTTATTCCCGCCACCGTTTATGACAACGGTGTGCTCATGCGGTCGGCTCCCGACTATGTGAAGCAACTTGAGGGGCTGCCGCCGCGCATGCGCGACGCGTGGCTGTTCGGCAGGTGGGATGTGTTTGAGGGGCAGTTCTTTCCCGAATTTGACCCGGCAAAGCATATCGTGCCGCGCGGGTCGTGCGGTGTTCCCGTGCGGCGGTTCATTGCCTTTGACTACGGCTTTGACATGCTCGCGGCGCTGCTCATTGGCGTCGGCGCCGACGGGGCGCTGGTCGTTGAGGATGAGATATGCCGCCCCGGACTGACTCTCTCGGAGGCGGCGCGCTGTGTGTCTGCTCTCGCCGCGCGTCCGGCGGCCGGTATCGCGGTCGGGTATGCGGTGGCATCGCCGGACCTGTGGAACCGCCGCCAGGACAGCGGCATGAGCGGCTTTGAGATAATGCAGGCAGTGCCCGGGATGCCGCCCATGCGCGCCGCCGACGACAGGCGCGTTCCCGGGTGGCGCGTGCTGCGCGAGCAGCTTGCGGGCGGGCGGCTTACAATATGCGCCGACTGCCGCGAGCTGATACGCTGTCTGCCCGCCCTGCTTTTTGACCGCGACCGTCCGGAGGACGAGCCGCATTCGGTGACTCATGCGCCGGAGGCACTGCGCTACGCCGTAATGAGCCGCCAGCCTCCGGCGCCCGCGGAGCGGGAATGGGATTTCCCGAATTTCAGATTCAACAGGCGGCGCGAGAAGGGTCCCGGAATGTGGGACTGATAATTATAAGGAAGGTCAGGATATGAAAAAATGCGATAATTCATCACGCGCCGTTATCGCCGAGCGGTGTGACAAGGGCTTTGCGCCCGCAAATGACGGAAATTTTATCCTCGAAAATATGCGCATTCTGCCGGACGGCTCGGCTGTCGTGCGCGACGGCTTTGCGTACAAATGCGATCTGCCTGCGGTCCCGCGCGCAGTGCTTGAGGGTGCGGGAGACACACGCGGAAAGCTGTATGTGCTTGCCGCGGATGCGCTTTATCTTGTCGATCCGGATGCGGGAAGCACCGAAAAGCTCGCCGACTCCGTAGCATCTGCCGGCAAGGCGGCGATATTCCGTCTCGGCGGAAAAATATATGTGCTCGACGGCGGCGAGCTGCTGCGGCTCGGGGACGGGAGTCTGACGGCGGAGGCGGGGTATATTCCGCTTTACGGCAGGAACTGGGACCCGCTCAGCCGCGGCGCGATAAACGAGCCGATGAACCTGCTTTCGCGGAAAATACGCATTCACTACCGCGTGAACGAGCAGGGTTTTCGCCTGCTTTCGGGTATAAAGCTTGCGTCGGTAGAGCGCTTTGAGCTGAACGGCAAGGTGATACCCGCCGACGACACCACGAACCGCTGGCTGCTTGACGGCACGGGGATGTTTATTACGACAAACGCCCTCTCGGCGGACGACTCGGTGCTTATATGCGCCACTGTTGCCGCCGATGCGTTCGACCGCACCGTGCTGACCTCCTGCACCGGTGCGGTCACGGCGGGCGGCGGGGCCGCAGCCCGCGTATGCTGCTTTGACGGGACCGACCCGGCAGAGATATTCACCTCGGCGCCGCTCGATGCCGTCGACATTGCGGAAGCGCGGCGCGTCTCCGCCTCCTCCGGGGACCTTTACTTCCCCGAGGACGGCAGGACCCAGGTAGGCGACGGCGGGGAGGCTGTGAACGACATCCTTCCCTGCGGCGGCGATGCCCTGCTCTTCACCTCGCGTGCGGCGATGCGTATGACATTCAGTAAAAGCCGCACGCCGGCGCTGTCTCCCGCCGCAGACGGTGTTGGGATCGCTTTGCGCGGCGCGGCTGCGGGATACCCCGGCGGAGCCGTCGGTGCATGCGACGGCGGGATATTCGTGTTCAACGGCGCCGGAGCCGCGGAGCGGGTGCCCGACCGTGCGGCGAGAGACTATGCGGTCGGGGTCACATCGGCTGCGTACTGCCGCGGAGCGGACGAGGTATGGCTGTGCGCTCCGGACGACAGCCGCGGGCGGCTGCTCGTCTTCAACACTGCCTCGCGGAGCATATCGTTTTTTACCGATATATTTGCCGACCGCATTCTGAGCGCCAACGGACGTATGTGCTTCACGCGCGGGTGCAGTCTGTACACATTCGACACGGCGCTCATTTACGACACCGAACCGGACGGGACCGGCACGCGGCGAACGCTCGTGACAGGCAGCATCGATTCTCCGTTTTTTGATTTCGACTATCCCGCAAAGCGCAAGCGCCTGCACTCCGCGCGCCCCGACATACGCGGCGGGAATGCAGTCATATCCGCCGTAGCTGACACCGGCAGAGTTGCATCGGCGTTTTTTGACGGGGCATCCTGCACCTCCGGAATACACCGCGGCGCGCCAGGCATTGCGACGGTAAAACTGAATATCGGCGCTTTTCACATCATGCGCTACCGCATCGGAGTGACCGACGCATCGCGTCCGCGCATAGTCGGGATCACACTTGCAGCGCGCCGCTGACCGTCTTTATTTCAGTCTATGAAAGGAAAAGAAAGAAAATGAAAACATTCGAGGAAACCGCGGCGTGGCAGCAGTACGAGGCGGGCAGAAGCTACAAGCGCCGTATAGGTCTTTATGAAACAGTGCGCACCAACGAACGCTTTTACCGCGGTATACAATGGCAGGGGACGGAAAGCTCCGAACTGCCGCACCCGGTGTTCAACATTGTACGGCGTATAGCCGATTACCTTATATGCAACGTTGCCTCAGACGATCTGCGTGTGACCTACACCGACGAAAACCTGCCATACATATCGGATAAAAGGACGGCGGAGCTTATCTCCGTCGGTGTGGATGCGTTCAACCGCAGCACTGCATACCGGTGGCAGCGCGAGCATATCGGCACGCTGATATACCGTCTGATCTCGGATGCGGCAATATCCGGCGACGGAGTGCTGTATTCATGGTGGGATCCCGGCGCCGATGACGGACGCGGTGGCATTGCCACCGACACGGTGAGCAACACGAACATTTTTGTATCCGACGTGAACCGCAGTGACATACAGAGCCAGGAATACATCATACTCTCCGGCCGTGCAACGGTGCGTTCACTGCGCGCCGAGGCACGCCTGGCGGGAGTCGGCGAGCGTGACATAGCCCGTATCCAGCCGGACGACTGCCGCGATGCCGGTGCGGAGCTTGAGGGCAGCGGTGACGAAAAGACGACGTACATAATAAAATTCCACCGCGAAAACGGGCGGGTGGTGTTTGAAAAATCAACGCGCGGTTGCATGATACGACGCGCCGACACCGGATGCAGGCTTTACCCCATATCGTATTTCAGCTGGTATCCGGCACGCGACAGTTTTCACGGGACATCCCCGGTCAGCGCCATGATACCCAATCAGAAATATATCAACCGCGCCTATGCGATGGTAATGAAGCACATGACGGACACGGCGTTCTCAAAGGTCATTTACGACCGCACGAGAATACCGGAATGGACAAATGAGGTGGGCGAGGCGATAGGCGCCGCAGGCGGCGGAAATATTGCCGATGCCGTGGCGGTAGTAGGCACGGGAAAGTTGGAGGACGGCTTTCTTGAGCTTATAAACAATGCCGTATCCACCACAAAAGAGCTGGCGGGCGCGACCGAGACCGCGCTCGGCAACATAGCGCCGAACAACGCAAGCGCCATACTTGCGCTGCGCGAAGGCTCGACCGTTGCTCTTGAACAGGTACGCGGCTCGCTTTACCGCTGCCTTGAGGAGATGGCGGACATTTGGGCGGACATGAGCTGTGCGTATTTCCCGGACAGGCATATCATGCAAACCGGGGACGGCATGTCCGAGATAGACTTCAAACTCCTGCGCGGCGCTCTGCTTCGCGCACATGTGGAGATATCCGAATCTGCCCGCTACTCGCTTTCGGCAACGCAGTCGGTGCTTGACCGCCTGCTTGACGCCGGTCATATAACCTTCCGCGAATATCTTGAACGACTGCCCGACGGGATACTTCCCGGCAAGGCAAAGCTGATCGCGGCACGCACCGCAAAAACGAAAGGAACAGACGAAAATGACAGATAAGATCACACATCCGACTGATGCCGACGACGGCAAAGCCGAAAAGAACTCAACGACCTCTGCCGACGGCACGCGCGACGACGGCGGCGAGCTTTTGCGTCAGCTCGGGGAGCTGCGCCGAGAGCTTGAATGCATGCGCGGCGAGCTTGACGCGGCGCGCGCCGAGGGGCACGGCAAGGCAAGCCAGGATGCCTACGCTATCGCCGGACGCTCTGCGGGGAGTCTTAGCGGAGCCGCGGATTCGCTTTTCTCCCCTGCCGAGGTGCGCGCCATGAGCCGCGCGGAGGTCAGGGCAAATCTTGACCGCATACGCGAGTCGATGCGCCACTGGAGCTGACGCGCAGCATCCCGCGCACGGCGTGCGGCTATCACACAAGCAAATTATTTTATTATTATAAAAACGAAAGGAACTTAAAAATGGCAATTTCCAATTTCATCTCTACCGTATGGAGCGAAAGTCTCCTCTCCGCACTTGACGGCAAATACATAGGCGTTGCAAACTGCAACCGCGAATTTGAGGGTGACATCAAAAACCGCGGCGACCGGGTAAAGATCTGCGGCGTAGGCCCCGTGACCGTCTTCAACTACACCAAAAACACCGACTTTTCCTCCGGAGCCGAGGCGCTCTCCGACTCCGAAAAGACGCTCGTCATCGATCAGGCAAAGGCATTCAACTTCCAGATAGACGACATCGACCGCGCGCAGTCCTCTCCCCGCCTTATGAACGAGGCTATGCGTACCGCCGCTGCCGCCCTTGCCGCCGCAGCGGACAAGCATGTGTATTCCCTCTTCTCCGATGCCGGAGCTACCGTAAAAAATTCCGCCGCCACCTCCGCAAATATCCTCGACACGCTGATCGAAGCGCGCACAAAACTGCTTGAGAAGAATGTCACCGACCCCGGCGACATTGTGATAGAGGTCTCCCCTGCCGTTGCGTCCCTTATTTTCAAAGGCAAGCTCGCCTACGTCGGCGACGAGATCCTTGAGAGCGGCTGTATCGGCAACGTTGCGGGCTGTCGTGTTTATGTTTCAAACAATATAGCCACAGCTATCGATTCCACCGACAAAAAGAGTTACAACAAGTGCATCGCGCGCTCACGCCGCGCCATCGCCTTTGCCGAGCAGCTCAGCGAGGTCGATGCATACCGTCCCGAAAAGCGCTTTGCGGACGCTGTGAAGGGACTGCATCTTTACGGTGCAAAGGTGGTATATCCGAATGAGATGGTACTGCTTGACATAAGCGTTTCCGCCGGAGCGTGACAGCCGTGACATGCCGTAAGATCATTACCTGCGCACGCAAGCTGCTGCGCGAGCCTGACGGCTCACCCTGCGCGGCAAGCGTGAACGCCCCCGACGAGATCGACGAGCGCGCCCGGTATATTCTTGCCGCCGCAGTATCGGAAATGGAATCGACCGACGATGAATACCGCCGTTCGCACGGGCTTGCGCCGCGCCCTCCCGTAAACGACATAATGCTTGAAGCGGACGATGATTTTCCCCTCTCGGCGCGGTTTGCGCATCCCGCCGCGTATTATCTTGCCGCAATGCTTGCGGCGGATGAGAACCCGGAGCTGTCGGACGTGCTTTTCGACCGTTTTTCGGACGCCATGGCGACGATACGCTCCTCGCTCATGTCGATAAAAGGCTCGACCGTGAACGTTTATCCGTAAAAGGAACCTCCCACCCACTGCCGCATGGCAGTGGGTGGGAGGATTTATATTTCAATATACGTTTATTGTTTATTACGCCCAGCTCATCGTGCGGGGCTTATCCTCGGTCATTACGATGGGCTTGAGGAACTCAACAGCCTTGCGCAGACCCTCGTCGATGGTCATAACGCTGTCCTCATGCTCGATCGAAAGCACGCGGTCGTAACCGCAGAGGCGCAGGTTGGAAACGAGATCTCTCCAATAGCTCTCGCCGTTACCGAAGCCGACGGTGCGGAACACCCATGCGCGGTTCAACTCGTCGCTGTAATGCTTGGTATCCAGTACGCCGATCTGCGCGGTATTGTATTTATCCACCTTGGTATCCTTGGCGTGTACATGATAGATAGCGCCCTTGAGGTAGCGGACAGCCGCCACGGGATCGATGCCCTGCCAGATAAGGTGCGAGGGGTCAAAGTTCGCGCCCAGCACGGGACCGACCTCGGCACGGAGCTTGAGCATGGTCTCGGGGTTGTAAACGCAGAAGCCGGGGTGCATTTCAAACGCAACGTGCGTCACGCCGTGAGCCTCCGCAAACGCGGCGGTCTTCTTCCAGTAAGGAATGAGCTTTTCGCTCCACTGCCAGTCAAGGATCTTAAGGAAATCATCCGGCCACGGACAGGTGACCCAGTTGGGGTATTTGGAGCCTTCACTGTCGCCGGGGCAGCCGGAGAAGCATACTACCGTGTCGATGCCGAGCTTTTCGGCAAGCAGGACGGCATTTTTGAAATCGGCATCATACGCCGCGGCGGTTTTTGCGTCGGGATGCAGCGGGTTGCCGTGCGCGGCAAGAGCGCAGATCTCGACATCGTATTTTTTGAAGGTATCGACAAAGGCATTGAATTTTGCTTTGTCAGCAAGCAGCTCCTCGGGGTTGCAATGAGCTTTTCCGGGATATCCGCCCGCGCCTATTTCGACGGTATGTACGCCGAGACCGGTGATTATGGACAGCGATTCCTCAAGGGGCTTCGCTGCGTAAAGGTTTTCAAGTACGCTTAGTTTCATTTTTATCTGTTCTCCTCCTTAATTTATTTGATCTCGTAAATATCCTCGCGGTTGCGGAGCGCCGCCATGATATTACGCATCTCCGCCAGCGCAGCCGCTTTGTTTTCGTATTTTCCGACCCGCGTCTGCATATTGCCGCTCGAAACGTTTATTGCATACGGCTCCTCGCCCTTTTTTATACGGTACGCCTGCGCATACACGAACGGAACGAGCTGCTTACCGTCCTGCGACAGCACATACATGACCGCGCCGCCGGTGCCACCAATATCAATATTCTGCATGGCGTCGTCCATAGCGTCCTGTACCACGCTCTCCATCACATTCTCAACAGCATCCTGCACGGTGCTCTCAACGGTGTCCTCTATCGAATCGCAGATATCGTCAAGCTTTTCCTTCAACTCGTCAATGGCTTCCTTGATCTCATTTATATCGCACATACCACTTCTCCTTATTTTACTTATCGAAGCGGAAGATATCTCCCGTCTTTGCCGAGGTGTAAATGCCCTCAAGTATGCGGGTGACGACTATCGCCTGCTCGGGCAGCACGCAGGGATCAGTACCGTTCACGACTGCGTTTATCCACTGACGCGCCTCGCAGTCGGCGGGGCTTTCACCCTTCACGCCGTCAAAATATGCGGCGCCTTTGGCGTTCATATCCGGCTTCATAACGTACTGGAGGTTCTGACGCACACCGTTGATGCGCACTCCGTCAAGCATATCCGCGCCCGCCTTTGTGCCACATATCGTGGTTATAGCCTCGCGGGTGTCGAGCATATTGATAGCCCACGACGCCTCAAGATTGATCGTCGCGCCGTTTTCCATCACGACAAAGCCGAAGGCGCAATCCTCAACGGTGAATTTCGACGCGTCCCAATTTCCCCATGCGTTGCCCTGCTCCTTTGTGTCGTTCAGCGCGTGATATGTGGTGCCGACGCAGTATTTCGGCTTGTAATTGTTCATCGTCCAGAGCGTAAGGTCGAGCGCGTGCGTACCGATGTCGATAAGGGGACCTCCGCCCTGTTCGTATTCATTGAGGAACACGCCCCATGTGGGCACGGCGCGGCGGCGCAGTGCGGTCGCCTTGGCGTAGTAAATGTCACCGAAGGTGCCCGCGTCAGCCTCGTTCTTTATGTAAATAGCATCGGGACGCTGACGGCTCTGATAGCCTATCGTGAGCTTTTTTCCGGTGCGTGCGGCGGCGTCAAGCATTTTCTGCGCCTCGGCGGTGTTTATCGCCATAGGCTTTTCGCACATAACGTGCTTGCCCGCCTCAAGTGCATCAACAGTGATAAAGCTGTGGCTGCGGTTGGGCGTCAGCACATGAACAACGTCTATCGACTTGTCCTCAAGCAGCTTTTTATAGTCGGTGTAGACCGCACATTCGGGAGTACCGAACTTTTCGCGCGCCTTCAGCGCCTTTGCTTCGACTATGTCGCAGAAGGCGACCATTTTTACATTCTTCAGCTTTGCGAGAGCCGGCATATGCTTGCCGTTGGCTATACCGCCACAGCCGATTATTCCTACGCGTACAACATCATTCATTTTCCGGAGCTTCCTTTCATTTTCGGGAGGGTGTTATTCGACAGATGTAAAGCCGCCGGTACAAAACGGAGCGCTTTTTTATCCGCCTGTATATATAATACAGCATGACGGCATGTTTTTCAAGTCTTTTTTTGTTATTCCGCAGCTTTTTTGTGCGCGTGGATTGCCCCGGCGCATTTTTTATGCTATAATGTATCCGAAAAATCGATTTGAAAAGAGGCACAAAAATGTTTACCGATATATTTGGAACAGAACGACTGAAGATCGGACTTCACATGCACACGACCGTATCTGACGGCAGACGCACGCCGGAGGAGGCGGCGGAGATATACCGCAAGGCGGGATATGACGAGGTGGCGCTGACGGATCACTGGGCGTGGCATCCGTCCGGCGAGCTGAGCGGACTGCGCATCATATCCGGCGCGGAATACGATGTCGGCGGTTCCGATCCCTGCGACGGCGGAGTTTACCACATCGTCGCCCTCGGCTGCACCGCAGAGCCTGCGATCAACCGCAGCATGACGCCGGAGGAGATAGCCGCAGCCATTCACGCCGCCGGCGGAATAGCTGTGCTGGCGCACCCCGCATGGTCCCTCAACGACCCGTCGCGCGTGGCAAACGAAACTTTTTTTGACGCCACGGAGATGTACAACTCCGTATCCGGCGTACATTCGTCCTTCCGCCCGGATTCCGGAGCGTTCTGCGATCTGCTCGCCTGCCGCGGCGTGACTTTTCCTCTGCTTGCGACCGACGATGCGCACTACTATGACGGCACCGATGCAACGCGGTCGTTCATATGTGCCCATGCGCCCGATGGCGACATCATAAGCGCAATAAAGCGCGGCGATTTTTACGCCTCGCAGGGTCCCGAGGTGCATTTGCAGCGCGACAGAGACCGCTTTTACGTTGACTGCACACCCGCCGAAACGGTCACCTTTGTCACGAACACGGTATGGTGCCGCGGGCGCGTAGTACGCGGTCACGGTATTGAGCATGCCGAATACACCGTATCGACCGAGGATGGTCGCCGCGACCGCTTTATCCGTGCCGAGGTCACTGATGCGGACGGCAAGCGCGCGTGGAGCAATTTCATTATTATATGATTATATGACTCGCGCCTCACTCAGCCCGGCTGTGAATTGGTCATCCCTCACATATACGGGCTGAAAACGAGATTGTTTTTTATTTAACAATTCAATTTTTATTTTGCATTTTCATCTTGCAAGCGAAGTAAAAATGTGATATAATAGCATTGTATGGCGGTCGGGCAATATGCCTGCTCCGCAAGTCAAAAAATTTTTTACTGGAAGGTATAAAATCATGGCAAGAAACATTGTCGATTGGAAAACAATTACAAATTTTGTCGTTGACAGCTTTGTAGGCTACGGCATTCCCCGCGAGGATGCGGAGATCTGTGCTGACGTTCTTCTTGAGAGCGACAAGCGCGGCATCGAATCCCACGGTGTAAACCGCTTCAAACCCATCTACCTTGACCGCATCAAGGACGGTATCCAGAACCCCGTTACAAACTACGAAATCGTAAAAGAGACCCCCACCACCGCCGTTGTTGACGGTCATGACGGTATGGGTCAGGTCATCGGCTACAAGTCGATGAAACTCGCCATCAAAAAGGCAAAAGAGTACGGCATGGGCATGGTCGTTGTACGCAACTCCTGCCACTACGGTATCGCAGGCTACTATCCCTGGATGGCTTGCAAGGAAGGCTGCATCGGTATGACCGGTACAAACGCCCGTCCCTCTGTTGCTCCCACCTTCGGTGTTGAGGGCATGTTCGGTACCAACCCCCTGACCATCGGTATCCCCACCGACGAGGACTTTGACTTCCTCATCGACTGCGCTACCTCCATTACCCAGAACGGTAAGATCGAGTACTACGCCCGTATAGGCGAGGATGTACATCCCGGCACCATCATCGACATCGACGGCAACCCCGTATCCGGCGATGCAGGCGTCGCTCTTAAGAAGATCCGCAACGGCACAGCCGCTCTTACCACCCTCGGCGGTATCGGCGAAAGCCTCGGCGGCTACAAGGGCTACGGCTACGCCATGGTCGTTGAGCTGCTCTCCGCTGTTCTTCAGGACGGCAACTACGGTAAGGCTCTTGACGGTAAAGGTCCCAACGGTGAAAAGGTTCCCTATCACCTCGGTCACTTCTTCATCGCCATCGACACCAACCACTTCCTCGGCGAAGAGCTCTGCCGCAAGAAAGCCGGCGAGATCATCCGCTCCGTCCGCAACTCCAAGAAGGCTCCCGGCGCAGAGCGCATCTACTCTGCCGGTGAGAAGGAACACCTCGTTCGCCTCGCCCGCAAGGACGGTGTGCCGATCAACGAGTCTGTTCAGAAAGAGATCGTTGCTGTCCGCGATGAGCTTGGACTTACCCAGTACAAGTTCCCGTGGGAAGACTGATCATTCGGTAACATATAACAGGGGCTGTCGCGCATTAGCGCGACAGCCCCTAAATAATGTCCCTCGGTGCCGGAGGCAAAACGGCGGTGTTCAGCCGCCGGGACCAAGTCGTTGAAAGGTGTTAAAAACTCAATTTGAGTTTTTAACACCTTTCGGATCATACAAGAAGATATTTCACGCCGGTGAGCTTATCTCCGGCTTTTTTTGTGCCGTCAAGCCCGTTTGATGCGGCAAGCACTGTCGCGTCGGCGCCGTAACGCTTGGCTACGCTCCAGAGCGTATCATCGGCAGTGGGATAGCACACTGTCATGCATCCGCCGCGGGGCGCGCGAGCATCGCCGACCTTTACCTCGGCGACCGAGGGCAGCTTTACCCTGCCGCAGAACCGCGCCGATACAGCCAGCTCACAATCGGCGCTCAGGCGCTCGCCGTCCGGTCGTACCCGGCACACCGGCGCCGAAACAGTCCATTCGGAGTATCCGGCGCCCACAAAAGCACCGTCGCCGGGGAGGTCGGTCTCATATCTGAACGGCATATCAAAGTCCTTCCCCATGATCTCGGCTCCGTTATCGGCAACAACGCGCACGCGCATCTTTCCGGTAAGCACCGCTCTGCCGCCCTCCGTGCGGCATTCAACGCTGTCGGGAAGGACGGCTGCCGTGGCGTCAATGATGCGGATCCCGCTGTCAAGCCCCAGCGCGGCAAGCTCCTCGCCGCCGCTAACCGTAATATTTGCGTTCATGCACTTTTTTACCGCTGCGGCATCGCATTCGCGCATTACGACAGTGGATTCGCACCGTGACGAATAAACATCCCGCGTGTACGGAACGGTGACCGCAGATGCGACCTCCGCCGTAAGCGCCAGACCGACAGTGGCGACGATCTCGCCGTTTTCGTTCGGCTCGGCGGATGCGGACGTTACGCACCCCCATGCGCGGCAGGAGGCTCCGCGTTCAGGCGCGCGGTCGGTAGCCACCGTTTCGGCAAATGGGATACGGCGCGTTACCGCAAACGGGCGCGCGCCGTCGGAATCACGGCAGAGCAATACCGTTATGTAAAGCTCGCCGCGCACCGAAACGCCCTCGACCGTTGCCGAGACCTCGCCCACAAGCGGCTCGGCACGGCAGCATATAACGCGCACCTCACCACTGCCGCCGTCATCCGGTAAAAATGTATCGGTGTATTCGGCAGGATCGCTTGTCGCACGGAGTATTTCAGCCGTCTCCGCGCTTCCCTCAAGCCGCTTGAGATCATCGGCGGCAAGTCCGGCAGTGCCGCTGACCGTCTCGTCAAGCCGCCGCATACCAAGCACTACGGCATCCCCTCTCAGCCGGGCGCGCACCGACAGGCGGCGCGGGGCTGTCACACGCACTGTGACCGACTCGCACACCACGTCTGAATATGCGGTCATACCGTCCGGCTCAAATGTCGGATCATTGTCAAGGGTAAGGTCAAGATCGTACTCGGACGGCAGATCTGCCGACCACATTCCGCCATCATTGCCCTCGTACAATATCGAATATCTTACCGGACCCGCAAACTCGGCATGTCCCGGAGAAAGATAGTGCGCCGCAGGCGAGACCGTTGCCGTAATGCCTATCATACGGCGGATCTCCGGTTTGTAATCGGGGAGCGAAAAATCATCCGCAAGCTCTGCCGTGACCGGACGTGTCATGAGCGGCGTTTGCACGCGGCGTGCATTCTCCCTTTCACCTCCGGCGGCAGCCGCCGGATTGTTCTGATAATAATTCATTTTCCGTCATCCATCCCTTCAAAAAAGAATCTCAGTATATATTATGAAGCAGTGCCGCGGAGTATGCGCCGACGCGTGTCCATTATTTCACGCCATTATTTCATATAAATAACTTCCGCAAAAGCGGTTATAATAAGTAAAAAAAGATCGGCTGTGGATGCCGACAGGCGCCGGACATCCACAGCCCGTTCATGGGTTGACACGAAAAAAGGGGCTGATGCAAATGCATCAGCCCCAACAGGTCACCGTATAGGTGATCGCAGTATGTTTTTTTCAGACCTTAATCAGTCGTTGACGCGCTTCTTGGAAGCAACAACAACGCCGCAGGCAGCTACGAGAGCGAGAGTGCTGAGGAAAACAACAGCAACTACATTGTTATCACCGGTGGGGATATTGGGGAGCTTCTCGATAACTTCGGTCTTGGTTGCGCCGCAAACGGTGCAGGTGTAGGTCTTTTCGCCTTCAGCCTCAGTGGTGGCTTCCTTGGTTACCTTACCGGCATCCCAGGTGTGCTCATTGAGCTTAGCGATGGCTTCGGTCTTGGTTTCGCCGCAACCGGTGCAGGTGTAGGTCTTAACGCCCTCGTCCTTGCAGGTAGCGGGAGTGGTTACCTTACCCTCGTCCCAAGTGTGCACGTGTGCAGGAGCAGCGGGAACAACAACAGCATAGGTGGTTTCGCCAAGAGCAACATTGCCTTCGCCAAGAAGGGTTACCTTAACATTGTAAGAACCGGCAGCAGTGCCGTCTTTGACCTTAACGCTCATCTTGAAGATCTCGGTGTTAATGTCGGCAACGTCAGCGGGCATAAATACAGCCAGGTTATTGGCGTCAAAGCCCTCAGAGAGCATACCGGTGATGAGCCATTCGCCCTTGTCAGCAAGCTCAAGCTTGTCATCCACAGCTACCATGAGACCAAGAGATCCCACTTTGTCAAAGCCTTCGCCCTTAATAGTAAGGACAACGGTTTCGCCAGCTTTGGCTTCGGTCTTGTCGGCAACAACGGTTACTTTACCGTCGGCAGCAAATGCGGTAACGCTCAGTCCGAGAACCATCAGAGCCACCAAGACTACTGATACTACTTTTTTCATTTCTTCATAATCCTCTCTTTGTAATTTGATTTTGAAGCTTTGATCCGAGCAAACCGGCATCTGTCACCTACCCGCGAACGTCGGCTATGCTCGCTTGCGGGTGCCATATGCAAATTCGTCAGCCAAATACTATAAGGATGGAATAATTATACTACCCTTTTGAACGCTTGTCAATAGTTTTTCGGATATTTTTTTCAAAAAAGCGTGCGAAAAACACCCGAAAATCAATTTACGTACGAGCATACAATACGGACCATATAATTTCCGTTATCATTATACACCAGCATCGAAAAAAAGTCAATAGGTCTTTCGATTTTTTTCGCCTCACGATATAAGGAAATTGTTGCCATGAAAAGCCTCTCTTGCAGGCGTTCCCGTATATATAAATAAAGTTGGAAGCTTTCCCTTTCACTTGTACAGCCGCAGAGTCTCGTTGTAGCTGCGAACTATATCGCGAAGAATATCGAACTGCGTAAAATCCGCCGGGTATGCTATGTTTATCTCGCGCATCATGCTGAGATTTTCCACCGGCAGGGCAACTATCTTTCCCTTTTTCAGCTCGTCAAGGCATACCGAGCGCGCAAGTATAGAAACGCCGAAATCCCGCCTTATAAGGTCCTTGATGGTAGCTATGTTATCGACCTCAAGTATGACGTTGAAATCGCTGATGCTCAGATTGTTGCTTTCGAGGTGCGCCACAAAGAGATTGCGCGTGCCGGAGTTCGGCAGGCGAAGTATCATGCGCTCCTTTTTCAGTTCCGAAAGCGTCACCATGCTTTTTTTTGCAAACGGATGATCCGGGGACACCGCCAGTATGAGGTAGTCGGTGTCCATAAGCAGGTATTTTATGCCGGGATCGTTTATTCTCCCCTCCACTATGGCTATATCTATATCGTAAGTTTTGAGCATGGCATAAAGATTACTTATAGTGTCTGTAATCATTTTAATGTTCACCCTGTCGTTTTGCGAGCAATATTTTGCCAGTGATTCCGCGATCGGGTTGCTCTCGGCAGTGTGCGTCACGCCCACCGTAAGGTGAGTCGTAAGGCTTTTTCCATCCGAAAGATTCTGACGAAGGCTGTTGTATATGCCAACCATTTTGAGCGCGTATTTCACAACTTCGGCTCCCTGCTTGGTCAATACAGGCTTTCCGCTGCTTCTTTCAAATATCCTCACGCCCAATTCTTCCTCAAGCGCCTTTATGTGCTGGCTCACCGCGGGCTGTGTTATGGAAAGCTGTTTTGCCGCCGCCGCAAAACTGCCGCACTCGTTCACTTTAAGCATGGAATACACCTTTGCGTCTATCATTTCTCCCTCCATATAACAAAAATTTATCGGCATACATCAAATCATAATTTGACATTATCAAAATCCCGGCTATAATTATAGTACAAACAGATACGGAAATCAAGAGGGACAGCGTGAAAAAAGCGTCCGCGGCTCTCCGGACGCGCATTATTACGCTCCCCGGCTGTATTTTTCAGGCAAAAAGAAAAGAAAGGAACGGCACAATGATCGAAAAGAACCTGACAGGTCCGCTCGCGGCAACGCCGCTGCACAGCGCCCCCGCCGCGATGCAGGCGGCGCTCGGGATATTTTCAAACGTCACGTTTTCGGACGGCGCGTATGATGAAGCCCTGTCCGAGGCGGATGCCGACGTGGAGCTGCAACTGCAAATAGCCGCTCTGCGCGCCTTATCAAAGTCGCCGCACGGAAAGCCGGAAAGGAGGAAGAGGAATGCTTGACCGCATACATTACGATCAGCGTTATGTATCGTTGCTGGAGGTCTACCGCTCCGGCTCGTACACCGCCGCCGGCGGCACGCTGGCGCTGACTCCGTCCGCCGTCGCCCAACAGATACGCTCGGTCGAGCGCGCGCTTGACACCC
>CATYWI010000002.1 GCA_958414155.1 uncultured Anaerotruncus sp.
ATGTCCGCAAGCTCAAAAAGCTCCGGGTGCAGCTTGTTGCCGGCTCCCATTGCCGAAATAACGGGAACGCCGGCTGCGGATGCGAGCGTTATTATGTCCAGCTTTGCCGAAACGGTGTCGATGCAGTCGGCAACGTAATCGAACGCACCGAAATCTATGCCAAGCGATTCTGCGTCCCCTGGCAGATAAAAGGCGTTGACGGTGCGTACTATGCAATCCGGATTTATCGCCGAGACGCGCGCGGCGGCGGCAGCCGTCTTCGGCACACCGATATTTCCGGCGTCGGTTATTATCTGGCGGTTGAGGTTGGATGGCGCCACATCGTCGCCGTCTATCAGCGTAAGTCTGCCAACTCCGGCGCGCACGAGCGCTTCAAGCACCGCGCCGCCCACTCCGCCGACCCCGAAAAGCGCAACGTGCGCTCCGGCAAGCCGCCGTGCGGCTTCCTGCCCCAATAAATATATAGTCCTTGTTGCGTCGAACATGCGATGTGACCTCCGGTGTTGTGCGCTGTTTTCATACGATTATCATATCACAAAAGCTGTGCTTTTTCAAGCGTGCGGTGTAAAAAAGGCCGCGCGTGTGTATATTTTTGAATCATTCACCGAAAAAACACGCAAAAATCTTTGACAAACAGCTCTTTTTGCTGTATACTTACTATGTAAAAATATATCGAGGAGCAACACAGTGGATATTCGTGACATGACGGAGAAAAAACTCTCCGGCGAAAAGATATATGACGGAAAGATCATCCGTGTCGAACGCGATGAGGTGCGCCTTCCCGACGGCGCCACTGCTCCGCGTGAGGTCGTGCGTCACCCCGGCGCAGTTTGCGTCGTGCCGCTGACAGACAAAAATGAGGTCATCCTTGTGAGGCAGTACAGGTACCCGGAGGCACGCGTTTTTACCGAGATACCTGCCGGTAAGCTTGAGGCAGGCGAGCATTCGGCAGAGCATTTTGCGGATGCCGCAAGACGTGAGCTGCGTGAGGAAACGGGAGCTGTTTGCTCTCGCCTGACGTTTATAGGGGATTTTTACTCCTCTCCCGCAATACTTGACGAGGTGATACACATGTATCTTGCCGAGGGACTTGCCGTGGGCGAGGCGTCGCCGGATGACGACGAATTTCTGGACATTCTTTGCGTACCGCTCGATGAGCTGTGCTATATGATAGCGCGCGGCGATATTGCCGACGGCAAAACACAGGCGGCGGTACTCAAAGTAAAATATATACTTGAGAAAAGGAATGAAAAAAATGAAGCTGAATGCTAAACGCACCGTGTGCGTGGGCTTTGCCTTTTTCCTCATCTGCACATTCTGGCAGGCTTACGACACAATAATCCCCAAAATACTCACGGACCGTTTCGGAATGTCGCAGGCCGTGTCCGGCTTTATCATGGCGCTCGATAATATTCTGGCGCTGTTCATGCTGCCGCTCTTCGGAGTCCTGTCCGATAAATGCCGTTCAAAACTCGGCAGGCGCACACCGTTTATCCTTTTCGGTACGATAGCGGCGGTGATAGCGCTGTTCGGACTTTCCGCGGTATCCGGCGCACAGCTTTCCAAAATCGGAGAGATATCCGACCTTGACAGCAGGGAAGCAAGGTACATGATATATGATGCCAAAAAGGACGCCGACCTCGTGACTCCGGACGGCGAGAAGTTCGTTCTCTCGGAAAAATTCACACGCGATGAGTTTGCGGCGATACCGAGCACCGACGAGGCAACAGGCAAGGCGACCGACGGCTACACCGATTATGTAGTCCCTGCAAGGCAGTCGTATGTCAGAGCCGAAGTGACCGCAAAGAACTGCGGGATACTCGTAGGCTTTATCGCTATATTGCTCCTGCTGCTTATTTCAATGGCTACCTTCCGCACGCCGGCTGTGGCGCTCATGCCCGATGTGACTCCCAAGCCGCTCCGCTCAAAGGCTAACGCCATTATAAACCTTATGGGAACCATCGGCGGCAGCCTTGTGCTCGGTCTCGGGATCATCCTCAAAACGGGAAAGACCGCCAACACGTTCATGAGCTACACGGCATACTTCTGCATCGTCGGCGGTATCATGCTCATCTGTCTTTGCGCTTTCATGCTCACCGTCAATGAGCCGAAGCTCGTGCGAAAAATGGAAGAAGAAAGCCTTGAGATGGGCATCGATGAGAGCGGTAACGACCTTGATGCAAAGCATGAAGCGGGAGACGGCAAGCTCTCGCGCGGAGAGATGACCTCTCTTGTGCTGATACTTGCATCGGTGGTGTTCTGGTTCTTCGGCTACAACGCGGTAACGAGCAAGTATTCCGTTTATGCCGGGAACGTACTCAACCTTGACTATAACAGCACGCTTCTGGTCGCCAATATAGCCGCGCTGATATCGTATATCCCCGTTGGCGCCGTCGCATCGAAGGTCGGAAGAAAAAAGACCATCATCGCGGGCGTTATAATGCTCGGCACGGCATTTACCGTTGCCGCGTTCCTTGACAACGGCACACCGCTGCCGGTGATGATGGTGATATTCGCGCTTGCCGGAATAGGCTGGGCTACGATCAACGTCAACTCCTTCCCGATGGTCGTTGAGCTGGCGCGCGGCGGCAATGTCGGAAAGTATACCGGCTTCTATTATACCGCCAGCATGGCGGCGCAGACGCTCACGCCGGTCGTGTCCGGACTTATGATGGATAAGCTCGGTATGAAGTCGCTTTTTCCGTATGCGGCGGTATGCGTGGCATTTGCGCTCATAACCATGACATTTGTCCGTCACGGCGACTCAAAGCCCGAAAAGAAGAGCGCGCTTGAAACGCTGGGAGAGGGTGACGACTAATGGTGCTTTGGGTGATACTGATCGTTCTTTTGGTGCTTGCAGGACTTTATCTTCTGGCGATAAAGCCGCGCAGTGAGGCAAAAACCTCTCTTGAACCTCTTAAAACCGATTATGCCCACCGCGGGCTGTGGAGCGAGGATATAGCGGAAAACACAATGCCTGCATTTATGGCAGCCGACCGCGCCGGATACGGGATCGAGCTTGATATACAGCTCTCCGCCGACGGGGAGATAATGGTATTCCATGACGATAACCTTGAACGTCTCTGCGGCAGACCCGAAAAGGTGAGCGACCTTACCGCATCTGAGCTGAGTTGGGTAGGCATCACCGGCAGCTGCGACCGTATACCGATGTTCAGCGATGTTCTGTCGCGTGTGAGAAAGGATACTCCGCTCCTTATCGAGCTGAAGGGATATGATATTTCGCTTTGCGAAAAAGCCGCGGCATTGCTTGACGAATACGACGGATATTTCTGCATCGAGTCCTTTAACCCGCTGCTTCTTAACTGGTTCCGCAAAAACCGCCCGAGATACGTGCGCGGTCAGCTTACAACGAACCTGTTCCGTAACAACAAAAAGGGCAATTTCTTTGTCAATCTCATTGCAACTCCGATGCTTCTGAACTTCCTGTCGCGCCCGGATTTCATTGCAAGCGATATTGAATGGCAGAACAGCCTGCCGGTGCGTATATGCACAAAATTGTTTCACGCACCGCTTTTCCTGTGGACTGTCGATACTCCGGAAAAGTACGCAGCCGCCCGCAGCACAGGACAGGCGATCATATTCCAGCATATAACGCCCGAGATAAGGAACAAGGGGAAGAAATAAACTATCCCGGCAGAGACGCTTTGCGTCTCTGCCGGGATCCTTGCTTATGTTTATCGTAGCGGCTTTCTGTAATAGTCTATGCTGAGTGTTTTGCCGAACTTCACGGCAACATCGTGTATCGTCCCTTCACGGATGAAGCCGTTTTTTTCGTAAAAAGCGACCGAACCGGTGTTCTCGCTTGTGATTGTCGAGATGAGCGTGGTTATGCCGTATTCCTTTGCCTCTTTTTAGATTTCCGCAGGCAGTACACCTCCGATATGCTCATGCAGGTGTCTGTGACTCACGTATATCGAAAGGTCGGCGGTGCGGCGGTAGGCGCTCCGCGGACTGAAGGTGTCGAGGCACGCATATCCAACGACCTCTCCCGCATCGTTCCGCGCCACGATATAGGGATATATGCGGCTTATCCTTTCCACCCGTTCGGCGAATTCGTCGTGGCTCACCTCTTCCTCTTCAAGCGTAAAGCAGGTGTTGCGGATGTAATGATTATACAGGTCACAGCATGCGCCGATGTCTGAGGCGCTTATTTTTTCGGTCGTCATAGGGTCAGTTTACTTTCATTATGCCCTTGTATTCAAGCAGCTTGATGAAAAGTCCGCCCACGACCGAACGGTGCTGGAAATGATGATGCATCGTTGTTACGGTGTCATACCAGTCAGTCATGGGAACGCGGTCTGGCGTGAGATGATAGGCGAGCCACAGCGGTTCGATGTACCGTTCAAATGACTCACGGTCGTGTGATAGCGTTGCCGTCCAGACTATCCAGTCCGCTTTTGTATATTTCGCACGGTTGTCGAGCGGCATTCCGTAAGGGTTGAAGTGGCGGAAGTTAGACGCGACTTCGCTTTCAAACACATAGGACGGGAATATATTGCTGCCGAACAGCTTGTCCCACACGGCGTTGTACTTCATGCTGTATGTGCCGGGGCGGTCGTATGCAAGGCGGAAGCTGCCGTCTCCGTTGTCGGCGCGACTGCACCAGTCGGAGGCTATCTCGCGTGCGGCAGCGTCATGTTTTTTCTCAAGCTCGGTGTTCCCGAGCATACGGTGGATCACTGACAGTCCTTCAAGCGCGCTTATCGCCTTAAGGGAAAGGTTGCAGTTGTGCGCCAGGTGTCCCGCAAAGTCGTCGGTGCATAGCTGATTTTCCGGGTCCTTGCCGAATTTTATCAGATATTCAGCCCATGTGTTGAGAGTATCTAAGTGCCCGGCGGCAAAGTCGGCGTTGCCGAGAGCAATGGAGGCTGTCGCCGCCATAACAAGCATATTTCCGCATTCCTCGACCGGCATCTGCTTGTCGGGCAGATTGCCGCCGCCGTAGAACTGACCGTTGAGCAGCGGATATCTGCCCGCATCGTGCGGCGCGAAGTCATACTGCCAGTCGTCGGATGCGGCGTATCTGAATATCGGACGCATCATTCCGATGACAAGCTCCGGATTGTAAATAAGGAACATGGGTATCGAAGGGTAGCTGACGTCAACAGTAGCCGCGCAACCGTTTGAGAAGCACTCCTTTGAGATGAACAGCAGTTCGCCGTTCTCGTCAAGCACCGCCTTGTGAGCGGCGATAGCCTGTCTCCAGGCAAGCGACAGCATATCGGCATACTTTTCGCCTCCCGCCGCTTTTGCTTCCATCCTCAGCCTCGTTGAAAACGCGACTGCGAGACTGTCGAGCTTCAGCCAGTCCTCGGCGGCATCGGCGAGAGCCTTTTCTATCGTCTTGCCCTTGCTGTTCCAAACGGAGCGCAGACGCTTGCCGAAGTATTCGATGCTTTCGGTGTCATCGTATGCAAACATTATAAGTGCATTCTCGCCCGACTTTACGGTTTTTTCAGCACGGCGTATTTCATGCCGTCGGAGCCGTCGATAAACGATGTATCGGCGTCGCCTTTGGCGGCGAGATAGAAATATCCCCAGTCGATGCGCACATTGTCTCCGCTGCGCCAGAGCGGTTTCTGATCGGTGTTGCCCATTTTCACGGCTTTGCCTCCGCGGAAGGCGACCGTCTTGCCCGCGACCGTGCCTTCGCCGCGCAGATTGAGGCAAAGCTCCTCGGATGCCGATATCTTTATTTCGGCAGGTGACCCATCGGCGGTCGTGCAGGAAAGCATGAGATATGAGACAGGGCGCGTCATGATCTCAAGATTGTCGGGGAACAGCGGAGAGAGAAAGCGCAATCCGAGCGATATCTCATCGTTTTCGAAAGCATAACTTGTGGTCAGCGCGTCATAGTAAAAGGTGGTCTGCGGGATCTTTTCGCGCTTGCCTGCATCGCCCATAAATACATATTCCTTGCCGTTCACGGTCACAGTGCCTTCAATGGTGTTCGGTGAGCCTGTCCAGTGACGTGTCGTGCCCTCATTCAGGCGGTCGTTTATCGACCATACCGAAAAATACGGATCGACCGTTATAAGCGGTATTGCCGGAGGTCTTAATTTCATTTTATCGTTGATCCTTTCATTGCTTTTTTACAGACTTATTATAACAGATTGGCGCTGTGCCGTCAATGCCTTTTGAAAAATAACCGCGCCGGGGCAGAGAAATAAATCCTACTTTCCCGATAGTCAAAATGACCAATTAAAAGGTTAGCCTGGGCTAACTTGGTGTGGATTGCGCCGAATCTGACTAAAAGAGGATTTTTTTTGCGAAAAACTCTTGACAAAATCGAATACATGGTGTATCATTATGCACGGTTAGCGAGGGCTAACCAATAATAAAGTCCTTGAGTTAGCGACTGCTAATCACAAGGCGGAGACGGAGAAAAAATGATGCCACTGAGTCTTGCCGATATCGGCGAGGAAAACACGATAAAGAAAATAGGCGGAAGCGCCGAGGTAAAGCAGCATCTTGAAAATCTCGGGTTTGTCGTCGGCGGGAACGTGACCGTCATCACCGCTCTTGGCGGAAACGTTATAGTCAACGTCAAGGAGTCCCGCGTTGCCATCAGTGAAGAGATGGCAAGAAAAATCATGGTTTGAAGGCACGTCGGTGCCCAAGCAATAAAGACATAAGTAATTTTATCAAGGAGGATACATAGGCATGAAGACCTTAAGGCAGGCAAAGATCGGAGATACCGTTAAAGTCGTAAAGCTGCATGGCGAGGGTGCGGTAAAGCGCCGTATCATGGACATGGGTATTACCAAGGGTGTCGAGGTTTACGTTCGCAAGGTTGCGCCGCTTGGCGACCCCATTGAAGTCACCGTGCGCGGATACGAGCTTTCGCTCCGCAAGGCGGATTCCGACATGATCGAAGTTGAGTGATCTTCTTACCGGCATAATGCACGGGGACGCCGATCCCCATATTCAAAGATTAACGGTCGGCAAATTCTGACCGCATTCAGGAAAGGATCAAGACATGAGTGAATTAAGAATTGCCCTTGCGGGTAACCCCAACAGCGGCAAAACAACATTGTTCAATGCTCTTACCGGCTCCAATCAGTTCGTTGGTAACTGGCCTGGAGTTACGGTAGAGAAGAAGGAAGGTAAGCTTAAAAAGCATGATGGAGTTATCATCACCGACCTTCCCGGTATTTATTCGCTTTCTCCTTACACACTGGAGGAAGTCGTAGCGAGAAATTACCTTATAAATGAGCGCCCCGATGCCATCCTCAATATCATCGACGGAACGAACCTTGAGCGTAACCTCTACCTCACCACACAGCTCACAGAGCTCGGGATCCCGGTGGTTATCGCCATCAACATGATGGACGTCGTGAAGAAGAACGGCGATAAGATCAACACCGACGAGCTTTCCCGTCAGCTCGGCTGCAAGATCGTTGAGATCTCGGCTCTGAAGGGAACAGGTATTATGGAAGCCGCCGAGGCTGCTATCAATGCCGCCAAGAACGTAAAGACCATCCCTCAGCACACCTTCTCCGGATGTGTTGAGCACGCTATCGCTCACATCGAGGAAGCGGCTGTTCACGGTATGCCCGAGGAACAGCAGAGATGGTACGCCATCAAGATCTTCGAGCGCGACGACAAGGTGCTTGAGAAGCTGAATATAGTTCCCGAGACGCTTGCGCATATCGAAAAGGATATCAAAGCCGCCGAGGAAGAGCTTGACGATGATGCCGAGTCGATCATCACCAACGAGCGTTACGTTTACATAGCCTCCATAATCAAGGCATGCTACAAGAAGAAGAGCGCCGGCAAGCTTTCGGCATCCGATAAGATCGATAAGGTCGTTACCAACCGTTGGCTGGGTCTCCCGATCTTCGTTGTTGTTATGTTCCTCGTTTACTACATCGCAATGGTCGCTGTCGGCGCGCCTGCTACCGACTGGGCTAACGACGGTGTGTTTGGTGACGGTTGGCACCTGCTCTGGATCGGTTCCGCCGAGTTCAATGATGCCGACGGCGAATACAGCGATGCGCTGAACGCCATCAACGGCTTTGTTGAGATAGACCCCGAGGCTGAAGATTTTGACGCCGCGGCTGCTCTTGAAGCCATAAAGAACTTCCGGCCCGAATCCGACAACGCAACAGGCACTGTTACCGTTGAGGATGAGGAAACTCTTGCACAGAATAATCTGACTGTTTACTATTCCTCCGTTCCCGAGTCCGAGAAGAAGAATGATGCGGTCGTTCAGATGTCCTTCCTTGAAGCAAAGGAATACTTTGAAACCAAGAACGCGGAATTTGCCGCTCCCGATCCTGCCGATTTCGGTGTATGGATTCCCGGTATCCCCACGCTGATCGGTAACGCTCTCCGTGTTGACAGCGACAATCCCGTTTGCCCCGAGTGGCTCAGCGGTCTTATCCTTGACGGTATCGTTGCCGGTGTCGGCGCCGTTCTCGGATTCGTTCCCCAGATGCTCGTTCTGTTCCTGATGCTCGCATTCCTTGAGTCTTGCGGCTACATGGCACGTATCGCATTCGTTCTTGACCGTATCTTCCGTAAGTTCGGTCTTTCCGGTAAGTCCTTCATCCCGATGCTCATCGGTGTAGGCTGCGGCGTTCCCGGTATCATGGCATCCCGTACCATTGAAAATGAGCGTGACCGCCGTATGACGATCATGACAACCACATTTATCCCCTGCGGCGCTAAGGTTCCGTTTATCGGAATGGTTGCCGGCGCTCTGTTCGGCGGCTCCGCTTGGGTAGCTACCTCCGCTTACTTCATCGGCATGGCTGCGATCATCGTTTCCGGTATCATGCTTAAGAAGACCAAGATGTTCTCCGGCGATCCTGCTCCCTTCGTTATGGAGCTTCCCGCTTACCACTGGCCTACTCTCAGCAACGTTCTCCGTTCCATGTGGGAGCGCGGCTGGTCCTTCATCAAGAAAGCCGGTACGATCATCACCCTTTCCACCATACTCGTATGGTTCACCACTTACTTTGGAGTAGTTGACGGCTCGTTCAGAATGCTCTCCGACGAAGAGATCGATAAGTCCATCCTTGCCGCTATCGGCGGTGTACTTGCCTGGATCTTCAAGCCGCTCGGCTGGGGCAACTGGCAGGCTGCTGTGGCATCCGTCACCGGACTTGTAGCTAAGGAAAACATAGTCGGTACGCTCGGTATCCTCTACGGAGGCGGCGACGGAACCGTTTACCAGAATATCGCTGCTGCCTTCACCGGCATCACCGGTTATTCCTTCCTCGTATTCAACCTTCTCTGCGCACCTTGCTTCGCTGCCATCGGCGCTATCAAGCGTGAGATGAACAACGCAAAGTGGACCTGGTTCGCAATCGGCTATCAGTGCGGCTTTGCTTACTGCATCGCACTCATGGTCAACCAGTTCGGCGGTCTCTTCACCGGAAACGTCAACGTCGTCGGTCTTATCTTCGCCGTCGCGATACTTGCCGGCATGATCTGGATGCTCGTTCGTCCTTACAAGGAAGCGACCAAGCTGACTACAAAAGTCAAAGTAAACTGACACTGAAATGTGAAAGGAGTCATTCAAAATGTTTGCATGGATCGCAGAAAATATTGTCACGATAATTATATGCGCAGTGCTTGTCGCGATGGTGGCAGCCATAATCGTAAGCCTTGTCAAGGATAAGAAAAAAGGTAAGTCCAGCTGCGGTTGCAAGTGCGGTTCCTGCCCTATGGCTGGCTCCTGCCACTCAAAAAAGTGATCTATGACGAATGGGGCTGCCGCATTCAAGCGACAGCCCCGATTTTAAAAACGGAGCAGGTTTTGCATGGATGAACATATCGAACTCAGCGCTTCCGCAATAAGATACCTGCTCGCGCTGAAAGCTCTTGGGCATGACGGCGGCGGTATACGCAGTGTTGATATTGCTGCGGCACTTGGTCTTTCCAAGCCCAGCGTACACAATATGATGAAAACGTTTGACGAGATGGGTCTTGTCTCAAAAAACGCATACGGTGCGGCATACCTTACACGCCTCGGCAAAGAGACTGCTGACCGCTACGGGCGTTATTACGATTCGGTATCCGAGCTTTTGCAAAAGAGCTTTCCGGATGCGGGAAATGTTGATGCGGCTGTTTATATGCTGCTTTCGGAGTTGCCGGAAGAAAGCCTTGACGGGCT
The DNA here is from genome assembly GCA_958414155.1 of uncultured Anaerotruncus sp. The sequence goes on from CATYWI010000002.1 coordinate 10,145, forward strand.
GGGCGGAGAAAAAGAAAGTGGTATTGCATAAAATGACTGAAATAATTTGTGCACTGACGGTGGCGACAGTCACACTGGCGCTTTCGGTCGGAATGCGAATAATACTGAAAACGCGGATCTTCTGCGAGAAAAAGAGGAAAAGGAAAAATGGTCAGGACTGTACTTAAAATAGACGGTATGATGTGTTCTATGTGCGAGTCGCATGTCAACGACTGCATACGCGCCGCATTCAACGTGAAAAAGGTCTCATCCTCGCATTCAAAAGGAGAGACGGTTATCATTTCCGATATGCCGCTTGATGAGGACGCACTTAAAGAAAAAATAGCCGCAACCGGCTATGAACTCCTCGGTGTCAGCACCGAGCCTTATGAAAAAAAGAGCGGTCTTTTCGGACTGTTCGGTAAAAGAAACTGAGATACATATAAAGAAGGAGAGATGGTTTGAGCGTAGTTATAGTAGGCGGTAATGAGCGCATGGCTCGTCAGTACGAGGACCTGTGCCGCGAATATTCATGCCGCGCAAAGATATTTATGAAGACCGACCGCGGAATTCAGAATTTCGGCACCCCCGATCTTTTGGTGCTGTTTACAAGCACAATGTCGCACAAGATGCTTGACATTGCCACAGGACAGGCTAAAAAGCGGAACATCCGCGTGGCGCGTTGCCATACAAGCTCGATGTCCGCGCTGAGAAATATTCTCGAGATGAATGTCGTTTAACTAAATCGAATAAAAAACCATGGGGCTGTCGCGCATTAGCGCGACAGCCCCATGGTGGTTCATTCAAGAAATCCCGCCACTATCTGTTCTTCGGCTTCCTTTTCGTCAAGACCGAGCGTCATCAGCTTTATCAGCTGCTCGCCCGCGATCTTTCCGATAGCAGCCTCATGTATCAGTGAGGCGTCAATATTGTTTGCGGCAAGGCAGGGACGTGCCAGCACGTGTCCGTTGTCCATTATGATCGCATCGCACTCGGTATGGCCGTGGCATTCGGCATTTCCGTTGATAAGGCTGTCAAACTCCTGGCGGCTGTTGTCCTTGGCGACGCTGCGTGAAACCACGTCTGCGGAGGAGCCGTCGCCGTTCATATCCACGGTAAAATCGGTTTTGGCGTTCTGCTCGCCCGTCGTCATTATTTTTTCGCGTATTACGAGCCTTGCATCCTTGGCAAGGTCGGCGGTCGTGCGGCGCAGGGTATCGTCGATACCGGCGATCTGAGTCGTCTCCATTTCCATGGAGCCTCCTTCTTCAATATGCACTACCGTTGTGGGGTTCATCAGCCGCTTTCCGCGTCCCTCGCCCTCTCCGTAGTGCTTCTCCACGTACTTTACATGCGAGCCGCGCGAGATGTAAAATGTGTGTATGCCGTCGTGCTGTGCGGTCTCGCATCCGCCGTTATGAATGCCGCAGCCGGCTATTATCACAACATCGCAACCTTCTCCGATATAAAAATCATTGTATACCATGTCGTGAAGACCGGTTTCGCTGAGAATAACGGGAATATGCACGCTTTCGTTTACCGTTCCGGGCTTGATTATTATGTCTATGCCGGGCTTGTCCGTCTTGGTTCTGATATCAATGTTTGCCGTCGTGTTGCGTCCGCCGAGCTTTCCGTTTTCGCGAATGTTGTACGCTCCGGCAGGAAGCGCATCAAGGTCGGCGACCTCGCGCAAAAGCTTTCTTTCTATTGCGTCCATCATATCTTTACCCCCTCAACTCTGTCGGTCAGTACACGGCACGGACCGCCCGCAGCGGTGGAATTGAGAATTCCGGGCAGTATTTTTTCGCGCGAACCTACCGCGTCAAGCATACCGCCGCGGAGAACGACTATCGTGTCCGCTATATTGAGAATGCGTTCCTGGTGACTTATTATAATGATATTGCCGCGCGTCGTCTCGTACATTTTTTCAAATACGCGGATAAGGTTCTGAAAGCTCCACAGGTCTATCCCGGCTTCCGGCTCGTCAAATATCGAGAGCTTTGTTCCGCGCGCAAGGATGGTGGCTATTTCGATACGCTTCAGCTCGCCGCCGGAGAGACTGGCGTTCAGCTCGCGGTCGATGTAGTCGCGTGCGCAAAGACCGACCTCGGAAAGGTAGCGGCAGGATTCGTCTATATTGTTTTTCTTGCCCGATGCAAGATCGAGAATGTCGCGCACGCGCAGACCCTTGAACTTTACAGGCTGCTGGAATGCATAGCTTATGCCCGCGCGCGCCCGCTCGGTGACGGAAAGGGAAGTGATGTCCGTGCCGTCAAGCAATATCTGACCGGATGAGGGCGTATATATGCCCGCGATTATTTTTGCAAGCGTTGATTTGCCGCCGCCATTGGGACCTGTTATTGCCACAAACCGTTCGTCTATCGTCAGATTTATGTCGTGAAGGATCTCGCGTGTCTGATTGCCGCCGTTTGCGGCATAGTCCGCTTCAAAGCTGATGTGTTTCAGTTCAAGCATGTTTTTCGGATGGATTCCTTTCTTTTGCTTTCTTGTATAATGATCATTCGTTCCATGTTATGGTTTTGAGAAGCGGTATGAACCTGTCGCGCTCCGCCTTGGTCTCTGTAACGGATACTCCGCTTATCGGATCGTAAAAGTACTGATAGCAGAAGTACGCAACGCCCGAGCAGTGCTTTACCGATTTTGTGTATTCAAGGCAGCGTACAAGCACGTCCTTGTTGTCGCGCCATTCGTATTTTCCGGTCCCCGCATACTGGTCGGTGCCGGATTTTGCTTTTCCGAGCGTCATTCCTATGATAAGCTCTACCGAGCTGTTTTTGATTATTCCCGCAAATGTGTTCGATACCTTTTTGAAGTCATAGGTCTGGTGCTCAAGTCCGAAGTATACCTGCGGGCAGATGTAGTCAAGATAGCCGCCCTCGGAGCACCAACGGTAAACATCGGCATATTGCTTCTCATATACCGTGTTGATGTTTCCGGCAGGGCTTATGCCGAACAGGATATCACTGCCCGCCTCTTTTGTTTTGCGGTAAAGCTCACTAACGAGGAGCGAAAGACATTCGCGTCTGTAATCGGCGAGCGAGAGCTTGCCGCCGTCCTTTTTGTACGCGGCGTATGCGGCTGTGTCAAACGATGCGTCCGTGGTGGGGTAGAAGTAGTCGTCCATGTGCAGACCGTCCACGGCATAGCGCTCCAGTATCTCAGCGGCGCCGTCCGTTATCAGCTGTCTTACCTCGGGATATGCCGGGTTGAGATATACGCGGTCTGATACGGTGACAAGATATTTTCCGCGTTTTGCCGTGTCGTTATACCATTGACGTATGAGGAATCTCTCCGGTACCTTGGTTATCTCCTTTACAAGCATCGCGCGCATGGGATTGATCCATGCATGGACCGAAAGACCCGCCGCATGCCCCTCGTTTATTATTATTTCAAACGGATTGTAGTCCGCCTCGTTGCCGTAAGCTCCTACAACATATGAGGACATTGGATACACATCCGAAGGATACATACTGTCGGCATAAGGACGCACCTGTACGATAACGGTGTTGATTCCGTTGTCCTTTACGTTGGCAAGGATCTTTTTTATATATTTTTCAAACTGCGCGCGGTCGCGCTGTTTTCCGCCGTTTGTGTAGACCTTGTTCAGATCGAACTGCGAAAGCCACATGCATTTTTTGTCGCGGTAATTCACTGTGTCGGATGCAGGTAGTATCATATCGGTGGTTTCCTCCTCGTGGGTCGTGTCAATGGTGCTTTCCGGCACAGCGCCGGCTGATATGTCGTCGGTTCCGGTCACGGGCGGGTCCTGCTTTCCCGCACATCCGAGCAACGGTAACAGTATCGCACACGCCGCTATGGCGCACAGGTAACGGATCGCTTTTTTTGCACAGTGCATTTTCTCTGTCTGCCTCTCTTTTCCGTTTGCGTCCGGCGGCAATGCCGTGACGGAAATACCTTCATTATATTTTAACTCACAAGCGCTGTTTTGTCAAGACGTGGAGCGAATAATACCGCGCATGAACGCGAAACTTATTGATTATTTTACTATAATATGATATAATATCTCCCGTAATTCAGATGTTCAGATCAATCGAAAGGAATTGAAAATGAAAAAACTCTGGACCTATATGCGGGGATACAGGCGCGATTGCGTACTTTCTCCGCTGTTTAAGCTACTCGAGGCACTGCTTGAGCTGATGATA
>CATYWI010000003.1 GCA_958414155.1 uncultured Anaerotruncus sp.
GGGATAGCCCTCGGCATATTTGTTTGTAAGCACTCCGCCCGCGGCAAGAAGCACTGCCTCGGACACTATATTCTCGGATGCTATAAGCTCGATATTGCGGCGCTGGCGGGAAAGCTCGCGCGCACATGCTGCACCGACCTCGGGATCGAATGCGGAAAGTTTTTCAAAAAACATAAGGTATACCTGCTTTCTTGAGGACAGGAACGCTCCGCGGCATACAGCCCTCAGATATTCCCGCCTTATAGACTCTGTTACATTATATTATACATTTTTATTCCGTTACCGTCAAGTCCCCGGCGCGAAAAATGAATGAGGCGCGTGCATTTCCTGCACCACACGCCATGCTCAGGTATGCCACGCAGGCATATGCGGCATATTTTTTCTTTTGTTCCTGCAAAAAGGGGCTGTTGAAAAAAACCGATGTTTTTAACAGCCCCTACTCAAATATGAGCGTTACCCTCCGAGATACGCACGCTTTATCTGGTCGCTCGAGGCAAGCTCGGCTCCCGTTCCGGAAAGCACTATCCGTCCGGACTCGCAGACATACGCACGGTCGGCGATAGCAAGCGCCATTTCGGCGTTCTGCTCGACGAGAAGTATCGTTGTGCCCGCTTCGTGAAGCTCCTTGATGATATCAAAGATCTGCTGTACAAGTATGGGCGCAAGTCCCATCGACGGCTCGTCAAGCATAAGCAGCTTCGGGTGGCTCATGAGAGCGCGCCCCATTGCAAGCATCTGCTGCTCGCCGCCGGAAAGCGTACCGGCGATCTGATTTTTACGGTGCTTCAGACGCGGGAAGCGACGGAAAACGTCGGCTATGTCTTCTTTTGTGCCGTCCCTGCGCGTATAAGCGCCCATCTCAAGGTTCTCGGTCACCGTCATCTGCAAAAAGATGCGGCGTCCCTCCGGAACATGCGCAAGTCCCTCCGACACGAGTCGGTACGGTTCGGTATGCGCGATGCTTTTTCCGTTGAATATGATATCTCCCGTCCGGGAACGCAGAAGTCCCGAAACGGTTTTAAGGGTCGTGGATTTTCCGGCGCCGTTTGCGCCGATAAGAGCGACTATCTCGCCATCGTTTACATTAAAGGACACATCCTTGAGTGCATGGATGTTGCCGTAATAAACATTGATATTTTTGACTTCAAGCATTTTCGCCGCCCTCCTTTTTCTTTCCGAGGTATGCTGTAATGACAGCCTCGTTGTTCTGAATGTCATCGGGCGTTCCCTTGGCTATCACCTTGCCGTGGTCGAGCACGCATATTCCCTCGCAGATGTTCATTACAAGCCTCATGTCATGCTCTATAAGCATAACGGCGATGCCAAAGGTGTCGCGTATGCGTATGATATTCTCCATCAGCTCCTCGGTCTCATGCGGGTTCATGCCCGCGGCAGGCTCGTCAAGCAGGAGTATCGCCGGACGCGTGGCAAGCGCGCGCACAATCTCAAGGCGGCGCTGTGCGCCGTAGGGCAGACTGCCCGCCTGTGCATCCGCAAGGTCGGACATGCCGAAGAAATCAAGCAGTTCAAGCGCACGGTCGTTGGCGCGCTTCTCCTCGCCGCGGTAGCCGAAGGTGTGGCTGAGTGCGGCAAGCAGATTTTCCTTCATGGAATTGTGAAGACCGACCTTTACATTGTCAAGCACGCTCATAGCGCCGAAAAGGCGGATGTTCTGGAACGTTCTCGCAATGCCCATACGGTTGACCTGCGCGGTGCTTTTACCGGCTGTGCTGTATCCGTTGAGCATGATATTTCCGCGCGTGGGCTGATAAACGTTTGTGAGCAGATTGAAGACCGTGGTCTTGCCCGCGCCGTTGGGACCGATAAGCCCTGCGATCTCGGTGCGTCCGATAACGAGTGAAAAATCGTCAACCGCGTTAAGTCCGCCAAAGCTGACTCCAAGGTGAACGGCTTCAAGCACCGGCGTGGTCTTGAGATCGCGCTCGGGTATAAACGCATTGGTGGGGAGCGGCACAAGCGGGGATGCGGATTTGCTTTCCTTAAGAAGATCTCTTACATTGCGGTTCATCTTACTTTACCGATCCTTTCTCTTCTTTTTTCTCCTTCTTTTCGTGACGGAGAAATCTGACGAAATTCTTTACCGACCACTGTCCCTTGAGCGCGGCAAACCTGGGGCTTGCGTTGAGAAGCATTATAGCTATGAGCAGCAGCGAGTAGATGAGCATGCGGTAATCCTCAAGTCCGCGAAGCGCCTCGGGAAGAACACGCAGGATGATAGCCGCGATTATCGAGCCGCTTATGCTGCCCATGCCTCCGAGGACCACGATAACAAGGATCTCTATCGACATATTATAATCGAAGCCGGAAGGTGATACGACCGCAAGCGTGTGTCCGTAAAGCACTCCGATAGCGCCCGCAAAGAACGCCGCAAGCATAAACACCATCAGCTTGTAGTAGGTCACGTTGATACCGGTGGACTCGGCTGCTATACGGTTGTCGCGTATTGCCATTATCGCACGTCCGTGGCGCGATTTTTTCAGGTTCATCACCGCTATGACGGTAATGAGCACCATGACGGCGGCATACGGAAGCAGGGCTTTGGCACCGGAATAGATAGGCTGGGTGTTGAGTCCGAGCGCGCCGCCCGTTACCTTGAGGTTAAGGATGACCGTTTTTATGATCTCGCCGCAGGCAAGCGTAACAATGGCAAGGTAGTCGCCCTTGAGACGCAAGGCGGGCAGACCGACCGCAAAACCGATGGCGGCGGCGGCAAGTCCGCCTATTATCATGGCGAGCGGCAGGCGGATGTAAAGCGGAAGGGACACGGCGGCTATCGAAAACAGACAGCCGGAGAAAAGTCCCACCGCCATAAAGCCGGCATGACCTAGAGACAGCTCGCCGAGAAGTCCCACGACGAGATTGAGCGACACAGCAAGCACGATGTAGCAGGACACCGGCACGAGCATTGCGGAAAGCTGGCGCGACGTTGAGCCGGAATAAAGCATTATTGCAAGCACCACGTAGGCGACTATAACGCCCGCAACGGTGAGTGTATTCTGATTTATGAATTTACGCACGGAGGCGTTTTTTGTATTGGTTCCCATTGAAATTTGCCTCCCGTTAAACTTTTTCGCTTATCTTCTTGCCGAGAAGTCCCGTGGGCTTTACAACAAGAACAAGAACGAGCACGCCGAACACTATCGCATTAGTCCACAGAGTGGAGATATATCTCTGCGAAAGCTGTTCGATTATACCAAGCAGGATACCTCCGAGCATTGCGCCGGGGATCGAGCCTATACCGCCGAAAACAGCGGCTGTAAATGCCTTGATGCCGGGCATTGAACCGGTCGTAGGCTTGATGTATGTGTAAGTAGCGCCGTAAAAGATGCTTGCAACGGCGGCAAGCGCCGAGCCGATAGCGAACGTCATGGTTATCGTGCGGTTTACGCTGATACCCATAAGCTCCGCGGCATCCTTGTCCTCGGACACGGCGCGCATCGCTTTACCGAGACGGGTCTTGTTGATAAACAGCGAAAGCGAAACCATTATCACTGCGGTCACTGCAAGGGTGAGGATTGTCATACCGTCTATCACGACCCCGCCGAGCTTTACCGAGGGGATATCGATGATAGTGGGAAATGCCATAGGTTCGGATTTGAACACGAGAAGAGCAAGGCTCTGGAGGAGGTAGCTCACGCCGATGGCGGTGATAAGAACTGCGAGAGACTGCGCCTTGCGCAGGGGGCGGTAAGCAAGGAATTCTATCGTTACACCAAGGAGAACGCATACGACGACGCTTACCGCCACGCCTACAACACCGGGCAGCTGTGCCAGCGAGACCGTGGAAATAACGGCATAAGCGCCCACCATGATTATATCACCGTGGGCAAAGTTAAGCATTTTGGCTATTCCGTACACCATAGTGTACCCCAGCGCCATGAGAGCGTATATGCTCCCCAGCCGGAGACCGCTTATAAGCGTTTGAATTAAAGTCGTCATAATGAATTTTCCTTATCCGCTGTCCCCCGCCGGTACGCGGCGGAGGACAGCTTTCTGTAATTATTGTGTGCCTGCGATCATTTCGTGTAGAGAACGGCAACTCCGTCCTTTATCACCATCGCCTTGGCGTCCTTGGTGGTCTCGCCGTCGGCAGTCCAGGTCATTTTACCGGTCAGTCCGTCAACGGTGATCTTTGTCATGGCGGCAACTATGCGGGAGGTGAAGTTATCCTTGTCCGCGGATGTGATGCCGGCGTTCTTCATAGCTTCGACAATGGCGTACACGGCGTCATAGCCGTCGGCGGCAAACTGGTCGGGGACTTTGCTGTATGCCTTCTGATATGCGGCAACGAATTTCTGAACCTTCTCGTCGGCAGCATCTGCGGCAAACGGGGTGAGAAGCATTACGCCCTCGGCATCGGCTTTGTCGGAGATCTTTTCGAGTATACCGTCAAGTCCGTCGCATCCGAAGGGGACCATGCCTTCAAACGCTTTGGTATGCGCTGCCTGAGTGAGTATCTTTGCGGCATCCGCTGCGTAGATGGGGAGGAAGACCAGCTCGGCGCCCGATGCCTTGATGGCGGAGATCTGAGCCGAGAAGTCGGTGTTGGTGGTGCCTGTGTAGGTCTGGACTGTGACTATTTCAAGTCCGTCCGCCTCGCACTCGACTTTGAAGGTGTCGTAAAGCCCCTGGCAGTAGTCGTTGCTGCTGTCGTAGAGAACTGCGATCTTCTTTGCAAGATCAAAATCCTTGATATATTTTGCCGATGCGGTGCCCTGAGAGGGGTCGCTGAAGCAAACGCGGAACGCCTTGTCGTTACCCGCGATCGCGCTTACGGAAGAAGCGGAGGGCGAGAGCAGGAAGATATCATCGTTCTTTGCAGCCGCTACGACCGATGCGTTTTCACCGGAAAGCGTGCAGCCGATGCTGACCTTCATGCCGAGGTCCATCAGCTTGCCGTAGGCAGAAACAGCCGATTCGGGGCTGCTCTGCGAATCCTGGAAGTTGAGTACGAGCTTGAAGCCGTTCACGCCGCCGGCGGCGTTTATCTCGTCAACGGCAAGCTTGGCGCCGTTCTTTACGGAGTTGCCGTAGTTGGCGTTGTCGCCTGTTGTGGGACCGATACCGCCGATAAGCAACTCGGTAAGTCCTGTTTCTTTATCGACCGGCCATGCTTCCTTGGAGGAGCATGCGCAGGCTGCGACCAGCATAAGCAGTGCCAGCATTGCGGAAGCAAATACTTTTACGAATTTTTTTGTTTTTCTTGTGTTTTTCATGGTTTTTTCTCCTTGAAAAGTATTGTCATTTATTTATGTATTAATCCCGTGGGGGACACATGCCGTCATTTGGAGGGCGCTTGCCGGAGCAGATATCAAATCAAAAAAGCGATCCTGCCCGGGCAAGACCGCTTTATCTTTATGACCCTGTGAAACTCCCTCGGAAATAATTCATCGAAGGTTATCTTGTTTTCTCCGGGTCATATGCGGTGAAGCCCTTTGTCTTCATTATAATAAGTCGGAAGGCGAAAATTATCACAAACGCCGCAATAAGTACAAGTACCGAATCAAGTACAAGTACGGACATAATAATTCGCACGGCAAGGGCGCATACTACCGCCGCTATCACAGCGGCGAAAAGAGAAAAAGACACCGAGGCGGTGTCTTTTTCGGAAATAATTACGGAAGAGTTTTCACATGCAGAGGTATTGCCGCAGAATGAGCGCACAGAGAAAGTACCCGCATAAGCGGATGATGTGCATTCTGCTGTTTTCGCATAATTGTTTTTCATTCTTGCAAAACCTCCTGTAAATGATGCTATAAGTATACACCATTCGGGCTTTTTTTGCAATAGGCAATGTATCACAAATTGCATTTATTATTCGCCCGATACGTGTTAAAATGTACAATAAAACCGCAGATACCGCCCTTTTCGGACGCTCCGGACGCCTTCGGGGAGCGCAGAGCCGCATTTTCCGCCGGCAGCGCTACGCCGACACGCGGGAGCCACGCAATCCTGCATTCCTGCAAAATGCACCGGCGGCAGGCTTCCCGACGCCCGGACCGGGCAAGTTCCGCACGGGCAGCGAATATACTTGTATTGCAATATATTTCCGAAGGGGGATGAGACTATGCTCGCAAATATTCCTTATGACCGCGCGCGTGCGCTCGAATACGCACGCCGCTGGGCGCTTGACCGCAATCCGCTTTTTTTCAATTTTACCGGCAGGGGCGGCGACTGCACCAACTTCGTTTCGCAATGCATTCTTGCCGGGTGCTGTGTAATGAACTTCACACGTGATTTCGGGTGGTATTATATAAGCGTTGACGACCGCGCGCCCGCATGGACGGGCGTTGAGTATTTCCGCGATTTTATTACCGGAGCGGCGGATTTTGCCGCCGAAAACGGCGGCACGGGTCCATACGGCTACGAGGTGCCGCGACGCGGTATGAACGGCGTTCCCGCGGTCATTGCAGGCGATGTCGTTCAGCTTGCCGACGCGGAGGGCGACTTTTATCACACTCTTTTCATAACAAAGGTCGAGGGGAACGAGATATTCGTCGCCGCGCATTCAGACGATGCGCTCGACCGTCGGCTTTCGACCTACCGTTACGCCGCGGCACGCTTTTTACACATAGCCGGAGCGCGGGTAGATGTCGCTCTTCCCGACTGCTTCCCCGCCCTTCTTGCGGGCGAGGCGCTTCCCGCCGAGCCGGAGACATGACACGCCGCACGCAAAGCAAAGAAACAACAAAAAACCGTCTGCGATATAATATCCGCTCAAAAAACGCACATATGAGGTGAAGTATGATATCCGGTCCGGAGCTTTTGTCTGCAATGAGGATCGGCACAAATATGAAGAAGGAACAATAAAAAATGAAGGAGCGAATATTCCGTCGCATACTCGCCGCCGGCACAGTTCCGGCCTTGTCCGCCGCGCTGATCTGCCGACGGCGGTAAAGGATGACGGCGGCATCCCGCGCGCGTGCGATATACAGAATGACGGGGACCGTTTATCGGCGCTGATCGCCCGGTTGCTGCCGATGAAACGGAGCTTTTCGGTTTACCGTTCATTTACCCAAAATCGCGCGGCATTTGCCGTACAGCCTGTCGGCTTCGGGGCGGACCCGATAGCGGATCCGGAAGTAAAATATCAGATCATGCCTGTGCAGAAATATGATAAGTCGCAGACTTCGTACATCACCCCGGTCGGCGCCGGATGCAACGCTTTTGCAATAAGTGCAAAATGCACCGAACCGGAAGCGGCTACGCTTGTGCTTGACGCACTTGCACGCGAGTCGTACCGCACTCTCCGCCGGACCGTTTTCGAAGCCTGCTACCGTCACACTTACGGCGCGGAGTCAGACGCACTGAACGTATTTGAGCTGATGCTCGACACCGCCGGATGCGACCCCGGTATATTTTTGCCAACGGATATTCCGACGAGGCGGCGGCGATACGTGCGCCGAGAGGCGGGAACCTTTCGTCTTACAACGCAGCGCGGCACAGCGGATACCGGAACAGCTTCGCCGCCGCTATCAAAAAAGCCGCCGGGAAGAACGGCTAAATCGATCCAACAGAAAACGGCAGATGCGGACCGGATACGTCAAGGGCTGTGCATTTTTTTGCACAGTCCCGTTTTCTCCCCTTATTTCGACAGATTTTTTTATTTCTCCGTGATATACTGAATGCAGGAAGGCGGAAATGCCATCCAAGTACATATACGGAGGTCTAAAATATTATGAAAACCTGTGCTTTCACCGGGCTCCGCCCGCAAAATCTCCCGTTTGGCTTAAACGAGGAGGACGAACGCTGCACAAAGCTCAAAAAGACTCTCAGAGAGCAGACGATCAGGGTCATCGAAAATGAAGGCGTAACTCACTTTATTACCGGAATGGCGATCGGCGTGGATATGTACGCCGCCGAGATCGTTCTTGGGCTGAAGGCAGCCTATCCCGGAGTTACGCTTGAATGCGCAATTCCGTACGAAAACCAGGCGGAAAAGTGGCAGGAGCCGCTACGTGACCGCTACTTTGAAATTGCCGCCGGATGCGACAGGGAAACCATGCTGCAAAAGCACTATACCAAAGACTGCATGGGCCGCCGCGACCGTTATATGATCGACCGCGCCGATATTCTGATCGCCGTGTGGGACGGCAGTCACGGAGCAACGGGCAGAACGGTCGGCTATGCATTACGTCAGGGAAAAACGGTCGTTGTGATCGATCCGAAAACCTCCGGAGTCGAGCGCAGATAATGGATAATAACACGTTCCGGATACATATTCGTCCGAAAAAGGCAGGGCTGCCGTGCATGTGCACGATGGCCCGTCTTTTATCGATCAATTACAGCCGCAGCTTCCGATCGGCTTCGCCGAAGTTAATAGAGTTCAAATCGTCTGATTCTTCGGCAGAAAAGGCTCGGGTCACAAGTGACCCGAGCCTTTTCTGTGAAGACAAGACAATGGAGCTTGTGTGTAAACGGGTTATTCTACCGCATATCTGTCATCCAACACATAATTGTTTTACCTATTTCATGCACAATTGTCGGGAATATCACCTCCGCCTGGAAGCAGTCCTCCAATAGGGGCAACACGCGAGTAAAGTGCGAAAACGCACTCCGACAGATTACTGAGCTTTACGCCTGAAAGCTCATCGGCTGTTACAAACAGTACTGCATAACCGTTGTACATACGAATGCAAATATTCTTATTTTTCTCTTGCAATTCACTTAAATATCTAACGGAATTTTGCTTGTTATACTCATTCCATAATTCTTCGTATTCTGCACTCAATGAATTTGCGAGATCGCAGGTGTTTTTTATATCCGCTGCGATGTCAGCAGCCTCAAATTTCCCTTCATGAATGTATTTGGACAGCAATTCATCCCCATAATAAGAGACGCGTTCATCGTAAAGCGCCCTCGCCCACTTCTCACCGCCGATAACAGGTACATCCGCGGGAATTCCGGTTGTGTACAGCGTTTCGCCCCAGCAAAGCAGCAAGCCTTCTTTTTCCAACGTGCTTAGCTTATAAAACTCAGCCTTGTTTTGCTCGATTTCGTCGGTTAGTGCTTTATAGGTCTTTCCGTTGTACACAAAAGAATCCATGTCCGAACGGTCTTTCTTTGAAATCACGACTGCGAAATACTTTCCCGCATTATCGGTGTCTTCAAGCGCATCTCTCAGCGACATTTTAACGGTCAATCCGTTCCACTCGGTAAAACCGTCTACAATTTCAGATGTTGAACCGTGAGGCGCCCATATCATGTTTTCGAGCGCATCCGGGAACTCCGGTTTTTCTGGATCTAAAAGTTTACCGAACAATCCACTGAAATATCCGAAACATAACGCAAGAGCAAGACACGCTGCAATCGTGGATGCCTTTATCCATGGTTTAGTTTTCTTTTTATCCTTTTTGATCTGTGACGCCATGATATCCGTTCCCGCTCTTACAATCAAGTCGTCATCAATGCCTCCGATGGAAGTGAGTAACCTCATATTATTCATATAGTGAACCCTTCTTTCTCTAAATAATCTTTCAGCAAAATGCGGGTGCGGTGCAGGATGCTGCCTACATTTGTTTCGCTTATATGATATAGTGACGCTATCTCACGGTTAGTACTCATATACCAATACCTGCGCACAAAAACATTACAAGTCTGTTCGGGCAGTGTATGCAGGAATTCTGAAATAGCTTTCGATAATGCAAACCCATCTGCAAGATCCGATACAGAGTCCGGATCAGGAATGCAATCCGACAATTCCTCCAACACAATGTCAACCTGACCTGCGCCCCGCTTTTTTGCTTTTAACTTATCATATTTGTCAAGGGCAAGATTTCTTGTGATTTTCGCGAGAAACGCTGGCAATACGTTCGGTCGATTCGGAGGAATACTATTCCATGTTTTTAGATACACATCGTTTTCACACTCTTCGGCATCCTCATGGTTGCCAAGAATTCGGTATGCTATATACTTGATGTATCGCGTATATTTCTTCTCAGTTTCGCGAATGGCACTTTCGGCGCGTTGCCAAAACAGGTCTACGATTTTATCATCATCCAAATCTATGCCCTCCTTTCGTTATAACTAAAGGCCTTTCACCCATATAGACGGTTATTGAGTTGTATGTATCACAGAAAATGAAAAATATTATGGAAAAATCGATACATCTCCGCGCCACCCCCGGCACATTTGCGCTCGACGAACAACTCTGGCAATTTTTTAATATACATTCTTCCCAGCGCCGAGCTACCGAGATACGCCTCCACATTCGTCACGGGAAGGACACACCAATCGCTGTCGACGGGTTTGTTGGCAAGGTAGTATTCGAGCAGCGTTCTCGTCACACGGAGCGGCACCTTCTGCGGCGTCACTTCCGCAAGCCACTGTTCCTGCTCGTCGGTCAGTCGGAAGGATTCTGTCCGAAGCGCACCAAGCTCCAGAGCATCGGAAATTACATCATCAAAGCGGAGGATCAGGTCGCCTTTCGTGCCTTCCGAGAAGATCGGGATTTGGTATTGTATGACCTTTTTCCGCCATGCGTCTTCGAGTTTTTCCATGTTGTCGACAAGTTTATGTGTGGTTTTGCCCACCTTGTCGCGGTTGGCATTTATGAAATTAACGATGCCGCGCAGGTGTCGGATATACCATCCACAGCCGTTTTCGTCCATCAGTTCGGGAAACGCATCGTGAAGCTCGCGGAAATCTGTTTTGAACTGCCACTCCGCTCTTGGGGTGGCATTCTTTTTGTCAGGAATACTGCACCATGCGCAGAGAGCACAGCGGGCATCGTCGGTGCGCTCATACGGATCACCGCCTTTCGGTGTCCCGTCCGGGTTGTGAAAGAGATATCCCCTCGCAAGGACAGCCAATATCCGCGCAAAGCCGTAGTTTTCCATGAGCATATCCATGGTAAACCGACCGAGAAAGCTGTTGTCCTTCTTGTTCCGGGCGGCATAGGTCGGCTCTTTGGTATAGTCGAGAAACTCCGCCCAGTCGTTCGGCAATCAGCGACCACGGCTCGACCATGACAACACCGCGCAGATGGGAAAGATACAGGTGGCGGATGTCATGTTCATGGTTCGGCGGATATACCACGACCTCCTCGTTCTTTGCAATATGCGGATTGCGCAGGATCGCCGTCATGTGACTGCCGGTCAGACCGTATGCGGTTGTGTGGCGGCAACGCGCGTCAAGCAGCAGCTTTTAAAGGCAAAAGGACGCGGGAGGGGTCATTTCGTTTCCTCGACCAAAAGCGACCGGGCGAGAACGCTGACGGTCGCTCCCGTTGTGCCGGATATTCTGCGACGCGTCAAGACTGAGCAGGTAAAAAATCACCTTGCTGTCGGTCTGGCTTGGGAGAATGAGCATAATTTCGTTTTCACGAATGCGATGGGATATTTTATTGTGCCTGAGACGGCATACAAAACCGTGAAGCGCACCGCTGCGAAAATCGGGCGAGCTGACCTCCGGTTTCACTCCCTCCGCCATAGTTACGCGGTCAACGCTCTTCAAGCCGGGGATGACTTGAAAACCGTGAGTCAAAGCCTCGGTCATGCGACAGCGAGTTTCACTGCCGACGTTTACGGTCATGTTTCTGAACGCATGAGGCAGGAAAGCGCGGAACGAATGCAGAATTTCTATGAAAGTCTCGTGGTGAAAAAGGGGTAAAAAAGCCCTTTCAAAATCTGAAAGGGGTATCGAATGGGGTAAGAAATCTTTTGAACAAGAAAAAGCCACAACATATAGTGCTTTTGCGACTGTTTAAACACTGTATATTGTGGTTTTTCTGGCGGAGATGGAGAGATTTGAACTCTCGCGCCGTTATTCACGACCTACACCCTTAGCAGGGGCGCCTCTTCGACCTCTTGAGTACTACTCCAAGGGTGTTTGCGGCTTGGGCGGGCAAATCATTCGCTCCGGCACAGCCAACGATGAATATTATACACTATACCCACCGCTTTGTCAAGTCTTTTTTGTCATTTTTATTACCGGCGGTGTCAAAAACCTTTTCGGTCCCTCGACACCGCCGCAGATATTGATCTTTAATATGTCACAGCGTCATTCCGGAATACCGTACAGCGGCGTCGGATATCAGTCCTTGAAGTCCGCCTTAAGGTATATGACATTATCCGAGGCTATCGCCTCTGCTCTGAGCGCCTCAAAATCGAGCTTGCGCTCCTCATCCAGCACCTTTGCAAGCTCCGGGCGGGTCTTGGGGTGACGCGGCGTGAACACGGTGCAGCAGTCCTCATACGGGAGTATCGACGTTTCAAACGTATTTATCGCGCGTGCACGTTCGATTATCTCCTCCTTATCCATTCCGATCAGCGGACGGAAAACGGGGAGCGCCGAGGCATCGTTGGTCACGGCGAGCGCCTGCATGGTCTGCGATGCGACCTGACCGAGGCTTTCACCAGTGATAAGCGCGCCGCAGTCGGTCTTTTTTGCTATCTCGGAGGCTATCGACATCATATACCGACGCAGAAGCAGTGTGAAATAATCCTCACAGCAGGCGCGCGACAGTTCCTCCTGTATATGCGTCAGCGAAACAACGTGCAAAAAGATGCTTCCGGACCACATTGTGAGTCGGCGTGCCAGCTCAACGACCTTCTCTCTTGCCTGCTCGCTCGTATACGGGAACGATTCAAAATAGACTGCCTCAAGCTTTATTCCGCGCTTTGCCATCATCCAGCCCGCGACCGGCGAATCTATACCGCCGGAAAGCAGTAAAAGTCCCTTACCGTTTGAGCCTACCGGCATACCTCCGGCTGCATGTTTCTGTCCCGCGGTGATATATGCGCCCTCTTCGCGCACCTCACACATAACGGTGACCTCCGGATGATGAACATCCACTTTAAGATTATGATAATTCGTAAGTATAGCCGCGCCTATTTCCTCGCATATCTGCTGTGAATGCATGGGGAAGCTCTTATCGGCACGTCTTGCTTCGACCTTGAAGGTGCGCGCGGATGAAAGCGTATCGGCAAGATACTCCACCGCTGTGCGGCAAAGCTCGCCTATCTCCTTTTCGGCGTAAGCCGAACGGCTGACCGCGATTATACCGAAGGTGTGCATGGCAACGCGGTATGCGGCATCCATATCCGAAGTCTCGTCCTCCGGCTCGATGCGTGCAAGGCTCCTGCCCTTGATAACGCGGTATTTGCCCACCTGCTGAAGGCGGTATTTCAGTTCACGGCTCAGAAGCGTCTCAAAAAAGCTGCGGTTTGCGCCCTTAAGACAGATCTCGCCGTATTTGCAAAGCAATATTTCTCTGAATTCAGACATTACCGTTATCTCCGTCCGCGTTGTTTTCGCCGTCGCCGTCAGCGGGAGCTATCAGCTCCGCGGCGGAGTCAAGCAGGCGCTCGGGGACAAAAAAGTCCACGCCGCCGAAGAAGTCAAATCCCATAATAACGCGGTTAAAGCTCTCACGCGAATGCGGGCGCGTCACATACGGAACGCTCTCTCCGCGAAGGATGCTTTCGATAAACGCCGCCTCGGCGTTGTCACGCGCGGTAGTGAGAAGTACAAATTTTTCGTTTTCTGCCGCAGCGGCGGTCTCTGCCGCGCCGGGGCGCTTTGCGATGTCGCTCATTTTACTCTCCGTATGTGTCATTCGGCATCCGACGCACCGTCCGCTCCGGCGTCGTCGGCACTGTCGTTGTCGTCGTCCGCGCCGTCATCGGCGGCAAGTGCGTAAAGGTCGATATCAAACAGGGTAGAACGCTCGGCGGGATCTATCACCGCCGCTTCTTCATCCCCCTCATCGTCATCATTGTCCTCGCAGGCGGAATATTTATCCTCCGCAGGTGCTTCAGGGTCGGGATCGGCGGCGCCGGTCTCGATATAATAGTTCGGGAAGAGCTTTTCCCAGACCTTCATGCAGCCGATGGTATCGGCAATGGATGTGTGCGCAACTCCGTCCCATTCAATGCCGAGGCATGCCATGGCGTCGGTAAGGCTCGCGTGCTCGACCTCGGGACGGCACTCATGTATGTACCGCACGAATTCATTTGCGCAGCAGCGTATCTTCGCCCAAAGCGCACGGCGCTCCTCCTCGGTCGGGTAAATGTACTTGATGTGACTGTAATCGGTAGATACGCCGTATGCGATTATACGGTCGGCGCCCGCGAATATTTCCTTGATGCGGGGAG
>CATYWI010000004.1 GCA_958414155.1 uncultured Anaerotruncus sp.
ATGTGATGGTGTACAATAATATATTATAATCTTTGCATTCCGGCATGGGGGGGACAGCACATGCACATTACGATCACGGGACGGCTTGGGAGCGGTAAATCGACCGTTTGCCGCATATTTTCCAATAAATACGGATACGAAATTTACAGCACGGGGACCATCCACCGCAGAATAGCGGCGGAAAAGGGAATATCCGCGCTTGAAATGAATGAGCTTATGGCGAAGGATCTCAGCTTTGACCATATGATCGACGATGCGGTAACGCGCATCTCGCGCGAGAACCGCGACCGCACGCTGATATTCGACTCACGCATGGCGTGGCACTTTGCGTGTGATTCCTTCAAGGTGTTTATGCACATCGACCCCGCGATAGCGGCGCGCCGTGTTATGGCGGATGACCGCGGGGATGTTGAAAAATATACCGACATTGATGATGCCCGCCGCCAGCTTTTGGCGCGTGCGATGTCCGAAAACACGCGTTACAAGCGCATTTACGGTGCGGACAACCTTGATTACCGCAATTTTGACCTGATAGTTGACAGCGCAACGATAACTCCGGAGATGCTCGCAGAGCTGATACTTGATGAGTTCGGAAAATATTCCGCCGATCCTGCGGCATATTCTTCACCGATCCTGCGGCTCTCGCCGCTCGCAATATATCCCACGGCGTCGGAGGAGGAGATGGCTCGCGAGGAGGGCGATATCACCGTTACGGTGATAAACGGTTCGCACTATCTGACCGGAGGAGGCAGGGCGCTGCTGGATGCGATACGCGAGAAGCCCGCAACGATAGTTGCGCGTCTTGCGGATGATGCCGGAAAAGCTGAGGCAGAGGCTCGCATTTCCGCGCTCGGGAAGCGCGGTGCCGAGATCCTTCGCGGCATCGGCGACAAATGGGGCTTTGACTATCCGGAGATACCCGAAGTTTACAGGTAAATATCATATGAGGAGCTGTTAAAAACCTGCGTTTTTAACAGCTCCTTTTTTATGTTATTTCTGCTCGTCGTGTCGGTCGGAGCTTTGCGATCTGCCGCGTATCCACGCCGCGAACAGCGATCCCGCATCGTATGTCTTTCCCGCAGAGGCGTAATCGATCAGCCGTATGCTTCCGTCCGCGGTCTCTGCCGAAACGCAGATGTTGAGATCGGGTATTTCCGCATGATCGGCAGGGGCTGCACGCACCCGCCCTTCGGGATCGACCGGGAAGACTTCCTTCCGCTCGGGGTCAAAGCCGAGGCGGGCGTCCGCGGCAAGCACGATGCATCCGCGCTGCAGGGCAATGTATTTGTCGTGGGCTTCCCGGTCGGGCGGGAGCACTGCGTATGTTGCGGTGTCAAGCTCCAGTGAAATGGTGTCGTTGTCCTGCCAGAGCCGGTTTATTTTAAGATATCCCGGCGCGGCGGCAACTGCACTGCCGTTTACCGTGACCTTTGTGCTGCGGCTCCATGCGGGAACGCGCACCGAAAGCGTCATGCGTTCGGGGGCGTTCAGATGCACGCAGATGCGCACGCTGCCGCCGACAGGGTAGTCTCCGGCGATCTCAAAGCGCATATATTTCCCGGTCGGAGTTGTGCATTCGGCATATCCGGGAAGCCAGAAGGTGAGCACCGCACCGTCCTGTGTGCGCATAACGGCGGTACGCGGAATTATTCCCGCGCCTGCCGCGCCTATGCATGCGCAGCAGCCGTAAAAATAGCTGCCCTCGCTGTCGGTCACGCGCATAAGTCCGCCTATTTTCTGTCCGCGCGTGCCTGCGCGGAGCGGGGAATAGCTGTCAAACGGCAAAAATCCGCGTAATTCGGGGTGCTTGTCGTTCCCCGGTACGACCGACAGTATGCGGTGTGTGTTGAGCGATCCGAGGTAGGCGTTGAAGAATGTCCGCTCGATTGCATCGGCGAAATCCGCCTCACCGCTGAGGCGGAGGAGCTGCGCCATGAGCTTCATCAGCGTCACGCTGACGCAGGTCTCCTGCATTATGCCCACAAAATCGTCATCGGTCTGGGCGCGCGTCGAGCCGTCAAACAGCTCGTGTGTGCAGCCGGAGCAGCCTATTACCGTGTAGTCGCTCTCAAGCACGCGCCTGCCGAAATTAAGCGCCGCGCGGCGGTATTTTTCTTCGCCGGTCACACGGTAGTATTCGATAAGTCCTTCAAAGCAGGACATCATCTCGTAGGCTTTCGTTACGGGATATTGGCAGGGGTCGAGCCTATCCTCGGCGGCAAGTCTGAATATCGGCGCGTCTCCGTTCTCGCCTGTGTCAACGATATACGCCGCGTAATCAATATATTTCTGCTCTCCGGTAAGGTTGTAGAGGCGAACGAACGGCTCCAAAATCGACATTGAGTTTATGCCCATCCAGTGACCGGAGGTTTCGTTTATCGGTATGCCGTACCTGCCCACATGAGCCATTATATAATCGGCATGGCGGTACATAGCCGTGCGGATATCGTCAAGGAGCGCCGCGTCGCTGCATATTTCGCTGAAATACTGAAGACCGAGGAGCACATACTTGCGTCCCCACATATCCCAGCCGGAAAATTCGCACTCGCGGCTGTATGTGGTGATGCGTCCGTCTGCGTCCTGACGCGCGAGAAGCCCGCGCACGCTTTCCTCAAGTATCGAATAAAGCTCGCTGTCCTGCGTGTAGGCGCAGATAAAGCATGCCCCGCGCATCAGCTTGCCCCAGTATTCGCATCTCCAGCCGCGGTTGCTGTCGTCCGTCCCGGTGCCGAACACGGCGGCAAAGCGGCGGTAGAGCGAGCGGTCGCGCAGCTGTGTGTCGCAGATGAATTTTACGGCTCTGTCAAATATCCCGTTAAAATGCGACCGGTTCCCGTAGTCGGGAATAAATCTGTCGGTGGCAAAGGTCTGGCTTTCAAATGCGCTCTTGTGCGGTATTTTCATTGTGCTGTTCCCCCTCTGTTGTTTTGAAATTGCGGACTGCCGGATAGACCGACAGCCCGCAAAGGTTGTGTTATTGATTGTCGCCGTCGTCGGGGTCCCCGGTGTTATCGGTGTCCCCGGTGTTATCGGTGCCCCCGTCGGCGTTGCCGTTTCCGGATCCCTCGTCGGGTTCCTCGGCATTGCGACGTTTTTTATCTTCCTCTGCCTTTTTATCGGCTTCGGCCTGTACGCGGTTGGCTTCCGCGCTGCGGCTTTTCTTGTCCTCGGCTATTTTTTCAAGCTCTTCGGCTGTTGCGTCGTGGTCCATTACTGCGCGGAACTGGTCGCCGTCCATCGTCTCGTGCTCAAGCAGATACTCGGCAACGAATTTCAGTTTGTCGGCGTGGTCGGTAAGGATCTTCTTTGCAGCTTCAAACGCCTCGTTGATTATGCGGTGTACCTCGGCGTCTATCTTTGCCGCTGTCTCGTCGGAATAATCGGGCTGAGAGGCAAAGTCTCTGCCAAGGAAAATATCGTCGCCGTGGCTCGTGCCGTAGCGGATCGGTCCCAGTTCATCCGACATACCGAGCTGAGTTACCATTGAGTGTGCGATGCTCGTTGCACGCTGGATATCGTTGGATGCGCCGCCCGAGAAGTCGCCGAAGGTGAGCATTTCGGCTACGCGTCCGCCGAGCAGTCCCGCAATGCGCTCGTTGAGCTCGCGGCGGTAAACGCTGAATTTATCCGTTGTCGGGATAGATACGGTAACGCCGAGCGTCTGACCGGCAGGGATGATGGAGATCATATGCACCGGGTCCTGTGTGGGCATATAATAGCCGACGATGGCATGACCCGCCTCGTGGTACGCCGTATTGCGGCGCTCGCTCTCAAGCATTTTGCGCGATTTCTTCTGCGGACCGGTGAGCACCTTCATAAAGGCGTCCTCAATATCCTGCATACCTATGAGGGATTTGCCGCGGCGGACCGCAAGCAGCGCAGCCTCGTTCAGCAGATTGGCAAGATCGGCTCCGGTGAAGCCGGAGGTGGTCTTGGCGATCACGGAGAAATCGACATCGTCCTCAAATTTCTTGTTGCGGGCGTGTACCTTGAGTATCTCTTCACGACCCGTGATGTCGGGGTAATTTACGGTTATCTGACGGTCAAAGCGTCCGGGACGGAGCAGGGCGGGGTCAAGGATATCGGGGCGGTTCGTTGCCGCCATAACGATAATGCCCTCGTGGGAGCCGAAGCCGTCCATTTCCACCAGCAGCTGGTTCAGGGTCTGCTCGCGTTCGTCGTGTCCGCCGCCGAGACCGGCGCCGCGGTGACGGCCGACGGCATCTATCTCATCTATAAATACGATGGATGCGGGAGATTTGCGTGCGGTCTCAAACAAATCGCGCACACGCGACGCACCGACGCCGACGTACATTTCAACAAAATCGGAGCCGGAGATCGAGAAGAAGGGAACATCCGCTTCTCCTGCGACAGCCTTGGCGAGCAGTGTTTTACCTGTACCGGGAGGGCCCATCAGAAGAACGCCGTGCGGTATTTTTGCGCCGAGCTTTGCAAACTTCTGCGGATCCTTGAGGAATTCGACTATCTCCTCAAGCTCCTCCTTTTCTTCATCGGCGCCCGCCACATCCTTGAATGTCACACGGTCCTTGTCGTTCGTGTCAGCCGATGTCTTAACGCGCGCCTTGCCGAAGCTGTTTATCTTGCTGCCCTTGCCGGTCATCTGGTTGAGCATGTAGAACCACATTGCGACCACGATGACGATAAGGACGATATACGGCAGAAGGGATACCCACCACGGCCATACCGTTTCGGGCTCGTATTCAAAGTTTGTGATAACTCCGCGCTCGTACTGGTCAAGTATCAGCTTGCCGAGGTCTTCGCGGAAGTATTCTACGCTCTTGAGGCGGTAGGAGACTGTCTTGCCGTCGTCAAGGAGCATGGTGATGACATCGTTTTTCGTCACCTTGAATTCCTTGACCTGCTCTTTTTCAAAGTAGGAAACGACGGTGGCGTATGTCGTTCTTCCGTTATCGCCACTGCCCAGCAGACCGGAAACAACGAATATTATCACGGCTATCACTGCAAAGTAAAGCAGGATTATCCGCAGGTTGGTAGCTTGGTTTCTTTTCATATGCGAAAATGCCTTTCTTTGTTTTGGCTTGTGCGTGTGCGCTCAGCTCTGGTAAACTTCCGGCTTCAGCACACCGACAAAGGGAAGTGTGCGGTAGCGTTCGTCGTAGTCAAGTCCGTAGCCGACCGCAAAAACGTCGGGTATCTCGGTGCCTACATATTTGGGCGTGTAATCGACCTGACGGCGCGCCGGCTTGTCAAGCATCGTGCAGCACTCCACGCTGTTTGCGCCCTTGAGACGGAGATAATTTTCAAGGTAACTCAGCGTGCGTCCGCTGTCCACTATATCCTCCACCACTATTATGTCGATGTCGGAGAGGTCGCCGCGATGCAGATCGAGCAGTATATTTATTCTTCCCGAGGTCTGTGTCCCGGAGCCGTAGGAGGAGACTTTCATAAAGTCTATCTCCACGGGGCGCTGTATCTTTTTCATCAGATCGCCCATAAAGACCACCGAGCCTTTGAGAATGCAGAGCAGGAGCAGCTTTTTGCCGCTGTCGCGGTAGTCGCGGTCGATCTCCGCCGCGATCCTTGTGGTTATCGAGTCGATTTCCTCCTCGGTAACGAGCTTGTATGCAATGTCGTTTATCACTTTGTATCGTCCTCCGGATATCCGTAAGTTTCTGGTCTCCCATCGAGCCTTACCGTGACACTGACGGCACTGCCCGCATATTTTGCCTCCGCACCGTCGCGCACGCCGATAAACGGAACGTATATCACGTCCTCGCCGTCACATATGACGGGTATCGCCGCACGAAGGCAGGATGGGATCTTTTTGTCGCAAAACAGTTTTTTTAAGCTCTTGTGCATCCCGCCGAGCAGTATCCTGTCTCCGGCACGGCGCGGACGCGCATACAAAGCACCCTTAATTTTATCAGCAGAAAGATGCGTCTTTGTAGATACTTTGTAAATTATATTTATATTTTCGCCGCCGGGTGTGCCGGCGTCTCCGAGCGTGACCGAAAAACCGCCGGGAAGCGGATTTGCGCCTTCGCGAAGCGGATAAATGCCGTCCGGAAGCACGCGCGAGCCGTCATCGGTATCGCTCCGGGCAAACGACAGCCTGCCGTCCGCCAGTACCGCGTCAACGCCGCCGGGGAGGGAGATGCGCTTCCTGCCGTGTGCGCCGAGCGCCGCAAGTACCGCGCTTATGTGCGTTTCCTCGGGCATCCCACACCCGGCGTCGGCTGCCAGCAGCCGAACGACGCGTGATGACACCGGCGAGGCTTCCTCCGCCAGCTTCGCGGCGGGCAGGGAGCCGTCATGCAGGTTTTCTTTTATAAATTTTCCGGCAAGCGCATCCAGGTACGCGCAGTCCGCGCGCAGATTGGCTGCCAGCCGCGCTGCCGCGGCATCCGCCGCCGGATTTATCCGCCGCAGTTCCGGCAATACACGAGCTCGCAGGCGGTTGCGCGAATAATCCACATCGTCGTTCGTCGAGTCGTAAACAAAGCGTATGCCGCGCTCGCGGCAGTAGCTGTGAATCTCGGCTTTCGTCACGCCGAGTATCGGACGCACCACAGTACGTCCTCCGCCGAGCCCGCGTACCGGCGGTATGCCGCACATTCCCCTGGCGCCGCAACCGCGCGTGAGGCGCATCAGCATGGTCTCAAGGTTATCGTCGGCATTGTGCGCCGTGGCGAGCAGGCGGATGCCCCGCGCCGTCATCACGCGCTCAAAAAAAGCGTAGCGCTCGCGCCGTGCCGCCTCCTCAAGTCCCTCGCCGCGCTCGCGCGCCGAGGCGGGAACGTCAACGCATTCGGTGTGTATCGGCACGCCGCGCTCGCGGCATACTTCGGCGCAGAATTCACGGTCGCGCTCCGCCTCCGCGCCGCGTATCATGTGGTCAAGGTGGGCGCATTCAACGGTAAAACCGGAGCGCAAAAGCATGTCAAGCAGCGCCGATGAGTCGGCGCCGCCGGAGAATGCGAGTAATATGCGCTCTTCTTTTTTCATCGGAACGAGCATATCGGGCGGCGTATAGCCGCCCGGGAGCGCCGCGGAGCTTTTTTTTCTGCTCATTTCAATATCCTGCGGGAGGCTCGGGCGCGTTGTTTTCAATGCCGCGGAAGAGCGTATACGTACCGCTCCAGCTCAGCTTGACTGATCCCGTCGAGCCGTGGCGGTTCTTTGCCACTATACATTCAACGATGTCGATGCTGTTTTTGTCGGGACCGGCTTCCTCGTCTGTTTTGTAGTATTCGTCGCGGTAGATGAAAAGCACCGTATCCGCGTCCTGCTCGATAGAGCCGGAGTCGCGCAGGTCGGAAAGCATGGGCTTTTTTACCTGTCTCGATTCGGGACCTCGGGAAAGCTGCGCGCAGCAGATGACGGGAACGTTCAGCTCCTTTGCCATCAGCTTCATTCCGCGCGTGATCTCGGCGACCTCCTGTACGCGGTTGTCGTTGTGCCTGTCGCCCTGCATGAGCTGAAGGTAGTCGATGACCACAAGACCTATATCGCCCTCGCGGCGCAGCTTTGCCTTCATTCCGGTAACGGTGATGCCGGGCGTGTCGTCTATAAGGATGCGGCTGCCGCTCAGCCTGTCCACCGCACCCGCAAGGCGGGTCCAGTCGTCGTCGGTGATATTTCCGGTCCTCAGCGCATATGAACTTACCAGCGCCTCACTGGCGAGCATACGCGTTGCAAGCTGCTCCGCCGACATTTCAAGCGAGAAAATGGCTACCTTTTTGTGAGTTTTCAGAGCCACGTTCGTCGCAATGTTCATTGCAAAGCTCGTTTTACCCATGCCGGGACGTCCGCCCACAAGGATGAGGTCCGAGTTGCCCATGCCCGCCAGCACCTCGTCAAGGTCCGAAAATCCCGTTTTCGTTCCCTGCGATGCCTCGGGGTCTGTCTGGAGCTGATGCAGATGCTCGTACACCTGAAGGAGCACCTTTTCGATGCTGATAAAGCTGCGGTCGTCGCGCCCCTGTGCTATCGAATATATTTTGTTGCCCGCATAGTCGAGAAGACTGCCTACATCGTCCTGCTCGGAATATGCGCGCTCGGCAATGTCCTCGCCCGCCTCAACGAGACTGCGCAGCAGGCTTTTCTCCTTGACTATTTTCGCGTAATCGCGGATGTTCAGCGCCGAGGGAACGCTGTCGATGAGCATTTTTATATATCCCTCGCCGCCGGATTTGTCATACACTCCGTCGCGCACAAGATCGTCGATAAGGGTAACAACGTCTATCTGATTGCTGGTGGAGAAGAGCCGCAGCATCGCCGCAAATATCTGACGGTGCTCGGCAACGTAAAAATCGCTGTCCGAAATGCTGTCGGCTATGTTTCTTATGGATTCCGGGTCGATGAGTACAGAGCCGAGCAGTGCCTGCTCCGCTATCATCGAAAACGGCATTTTTTTGGTGATATCGTTATTCATACTGATCAAAACCCGTCGGGAGCGCGTGCCGCCTCCGACCGCGCGCCGCCCCTTTTTTTATTTTTTGCAGACGAGGATGTTTACCTTACCGTCAATATCTCCGTAGAGCTTTGCCGTAACGGTGTACGAGCCGTATGCCTTTATCGGATCGCCGAGCGAGAGCTTGCGGCGGTCTATCGCGATGCCGTGCTGCGCTCCGAGCGCCTCGGCGATATCCTTGGTGGTCACCGAGCCGTAAAGACGCTCGTCCGCGCCGGACGACGCATATATTTTTACCTGCACGCCCTCAAGCGCCGCCGCGGTTTTCTGCGCTTCGGCTCGCTCGGTCTCTATGCGGTGCTTTTCGGATGCCTCACGGTTCTTTATCTCGTTCATTACCTTGGCGTCTGCGGGGACCGCCAGCTTCTGCGGGAAAAGGAAGTTGCGCGCGTATCCGTCCGATACATTTACGACCTGATCCTTTTTGCCCTGTCCTTTTACGTCCTTTGTAAGTACGACCTTCATTGATTTATCTCCTTGTTTTCCTTTATTTTTTATGCCAGATAAGCGTCTATGCACGCTTTCAGTCTTGTCAGTACATCCTCTACTCCGTCGCCGCGTATCTGAGCGCCCGCCGCGTCGAAATGTCCGCCGCCGCCGAGCTGTTCAAGCACGAGCTGAACGTTCACACTGCCGTCCGAGCGGGCGGATATCATGACTTCGCCGTCGGTCTCAAGCAGCACGAACGCCGCGGCAACACCGCGCACGGTAAGCATTTTGTCAGCCGCCTTGGAGGCGGTCACACGGTCGGCGGCACGCGCCGCCGCAAGCGCGGCGCTGTCATCGGGATCGACTCCCGCCGCCGTGCCGCGTCCCACCGCTATCGCAATGCGGGAGCGGTATATGCACACCTCGGAGCCGAGCTTTGACTCGGTGATATAGCTGGTAAGATCCTCATAGAAGAATGTGCGCGCTATTTCCGAACTTGCGCCGCATTCGCGCAGATAAAGCGCCGCCGAGAAGGTGCGCGCTGTTGTTGAGCGGGGAAAGTCCTGCGTGTCCACCACAATGCCGGCAAGCATTATGTCAGCCTCGCGGCGGGAAAGGCCGCGGTGTCCGCCGCTTCCCGGCTGTCCTATGCCGGAAAAGCCGAGCATTTCAGCCACAAGTTCGCAGGCTGATGAGGCGGATGGCTCGATGTATGTCAGCTCCGGCTCGTTTTTGAAGTCCCCCGCCTTGCGGTGGTGGTCTATTATAACGGTGCGGAAGGCATTGGCGGCTATCTCGGGAGACTCGCATATCGCGAGGTTGTTCACGTCGGTGATGATGAGCAGTGTGTCCGAGCGTATCATGTCAAGCCCGTTTGCGGCGTTCACGAACAGCTCGCGCCCCTCGGCTGCAAGCTCGCGGCGAAGCCCCTCCGTACACACGGTGAAGTTGCGGTTCTGCATGTCTACCACTATCCTCACATCGTCGGTGAAAAGCGAGGCAAGGCGCGCAAGACCCACCGATGCGCCTATGCAGTCAAAGTCGGGGTTCTTGTGGCCCATTATAAGCACATTCCCCGCGCCGGAAAGTATTCCGGCAAGGCGCTCGTACACAACGCGCGAGTCCACTTTCGTGCTTTCGCGCACGCTTTTGGTCCTGCCGCCGAAATATTCGTAGCCGGATGCCCCGCGGCGTTTTATGACCACCTGGTCTCCGCCGCGCTGCAGCGCGGTCTCAAGCGCGGCGGCGGCTTCCTTTTCGCGCTCCGCAACTGTCTCGCCGGCGGTGGATATGCCTATGGATACGGTAAGCGACATTCCCGAGTCGCCGGCTTTTACGCCGCGTACATCGTCAAGCACACTGAATTTGTCGCTCTCTGCGTTCCCGAGCCTCTTTTGCGGAAAAACGGTCAGAAATTTATCGCGGTCGTATTCGCGCATTATACCGTCCATGCTTTCCACCCATGAGCGGAGTATCTCCTCGGCGCGGTTGGCAGCCTCACGGTAGGATACGCGGGCGTATTTTGCAAGCTCCTCAAGGTTGTCGAGCATCACGTACGCGATGA
Organism: uncultured Anaerotruncus sp.; assembly: GCA_958414155.1. The sequence goes on from CATYWI010000004.1 coordinate 10,449, forward strand.
CGGAAAGTTCGTCGTCGGCGCGCGCCTCGGCGGCTTCAAGCTCGTCGAGCGGATCGAGCATCACAAGATAATACTTGCGGTCTGGGGTGTTCATTTCATACGCACGTGCGCGGTAGGGCTTGCCGCCCGCAGTGATACGCAGTCCGTCATCTCCCTCCACCGAGGTGATCTCGGCGGTCGAGGCGCCGAGCACCGTGCCGATCTCAAGCCCGGCAAGTGTGCCGGCGCTTCCTGCGGCGCTCTCCGCCGCGGTATTGGACCATACTATTTTGCCCTCGCCTGTCGTTATGACTGCGGGCGCGGCAATGTCGCGCATGGTGGATGTCATAAGGCTTCCCACCGAGGCGCGCTCGCGCTCGCCGAGGCGGAAGGATGCGGTGGGATGGCGGTGCAGTATCACCGCCGCGGCGCCGAGCGATGCGCAGTAGACTATAAGGAAGATTAGCGTTGCCGGAAAAGCGGGAATATCGGTGAGCGCCGATATTATCGTCAGTGCGGCAAGAAAAAGTCCGCCCACAGTTGCGCATATCACGAGCGGCAGATTGTCGGGCATTCGGTCTTTCTGATCGGACATTAAAAGCTACCGTACCTTTCTTTGGGTTGAATGATTGGTTATCCGGGTGAGAGGAGCGTCGCGCCTCAGTCGTCCGTGCGGCTGTTGCGTATCATTTGCACAAGCGGCAGCATAAGGCAAAGCCCGCCGCCCATAGCGGAAAAAAAGCATATTCCCTGCCAGCCTGCAAGCAGTACCGATATCACAAGCGCGATAACGGAGAGTGTCCCGAGAGGTGCAAGGCCGACATTGCGCGCCGCACGGCGCGCCCACGACACCGCAAATACCGCCAGCGGGAGCGCCAGTGCGAGCATTATGTTCTCGCACACAACAGCCGCCGTACTGCCGGTATCTATCGAGCCGTCTCCACCCGAGAGGATAAGATAGATGACCGAGGCGAGAAAATATACCACGCCGCACATAGGCGACAGCATGCTGCGCGCCGGAGAGTTCGTAAATTGCTCCGGTTCGACTTCGATAGAGCGGAATATCGCTCCGCACACCGCTACTGAGAAATATGCAATGATCTCCGCCGTTATCGCCGCAAGCGCGGGCAAAAGACGTATAACGGAGACAACATACTGTTCCACCGCGCCGCTTCCGGCGGTTATCCCGGCGGCATCGTATGCCGCGCTGACGCGTGAGATGAACTCGGCGCGAAGCCATGCGTAGATATCGCCCATACTGCGTATGCCCTCGGGTACCGCATAGTCGGGGGAGAGTATTATAAAGAGCGCGCCGAGGATGATGCCTGACGCCGCGGCTGCCGCCGCAGTGTAGCCGACCGCCTCACCTATGCCGGTGCGCGTGTAAGCCCATGACAGCACGAGTATTGCGGGTATCGCCGCTATCCCTATGAGGGCGCCCGATGCACCCAGCAGGAGCATGCTTCCTCCCGTGGCAATGACGGCTGTTATCATAAACGCCGGGCGGTTCATACGGAACAGGAAGGCTCCTACGCCTATTGCGGTGCATATGCCCAGATATGCCGCAGATACCACAAATTTGCCGGTAAAAAGCACGAGCAGATATGCCGGGATGATGATGCCGGCAACAGTCGCGCGTTCACGCGCGAAAAAGCCTATAAAGATCGCCGCAAAGAGCATGAACACTCCTGCGAGAGTCTCATGACGGAAGGATGAATACGCAAGCACGCCGGCAGCCGTTGCTGCAAGGGGAATAAGTGCGTATGCCAGAGGCGCATGCGCTTTGTTTTCCATTTCGTCGGATATTTTTGTGCGGTCTTCGCTTGCGGGGGCTGCCATCGTACGACTCCTTTCGTAGTTTTTTCGCGAAGAGATAATTCTTCAATATAATAGTATATCATAAAAAGCTGCAAAAGTAAATATCTTTGCGCAAAAACAACGCGCGCGCGGGTGTGGATTTGTTGCATGAAAATCTCTTGACAAATTAGAAAAATCATGATATACTGATAATGTAAATATACAAATTGGAGGCGATGTTATGAATTCTATTCAAAAACAGCAATTTTACCTGTCGCATAATGTGTTTGGATGTCGCTTTCAATCGGAAAGAGGGCAACTTAAAATCGTAATATAAGGGCACATAGGTAGAGTCGCATCGCGGGCTACTTATGTGCCTTTTTGGTTTTTAGAATATTTTGGAAGGAGACGTACTGATATGAATAAAATTATTTCATTTGTTTTACTTTGCGCTTTATTGATCACGTGTTTTTCGGGGTGTAAAATCGACACAAACGGTACAATGGTATTGCAAAGCCAGGACGCTCTCGTTTGCACGCTGGTTGAATATTTACGTGACAGTCTCCGTGATCACGATTTACCCGATACTTCAACAGCTATCAAAATTGATGAAATAAAAAACGGGAAACAGGCTTTACACGTTGGATTTGATAAATCAGAATATTATTTTGTGTGTGCGTACTATAATGCCGAACATGATTATGAAGCGAAAGATTATTGTTGTGCGTCCGATTATACGTGGGTCAGATTTAACGATGTAAACAAGATCAGTGAGAAATATGATGATTTGAATTTTATTGCCGGCTTTCAGATCAATAAAGCATCATCGGTGACAGACATAATAACAAAGGATGCAAAAGCACCAAGCATGGAGCATTTTCAAGAATATAAACCTGATTTTAATAATGGTTTGAATGCCGGTGGCGCTATTCCTTTTGATATCAGCTTTATTTATTTGAATTCGACCGACGATAAAGTTATCTATTATTCTACTTCGGCGTATGATAATAGCTTAAAAACGATGCGGTGCGTATTTCTTAATGAGCAATATTATGTAGTTATAGAAAATTATATCATTCGTCCTGATGGCACTCGGTCCGGTAACAACTTGATCAGTGATTTTGGTGCGTATTATGATGCTTTGACTCGAGTAATGGATACCGATAGTTATCACGTGACGACTGAGCGGGGAAGCACCATTTTCTACGGACTGATCGAGATCGGCGATTTTGCGAAATGTATAAATGAATAACGGAGGAAAAACATGAAATTGAATAGAAAAATTATTGCCTATATTATGGCAATTGTGAAGATGAAATCTATGCAGACGGC
>CATYWI010000005.1 GCA_958414155.1 uncultured Anaerotruncus sp.
CGGGTGGCGTAAAAAACTCATATTGAGTTTTTTTACGCCACCCGGTCCGGCTTATCTCTGCACACCTATGAGCTTGGCATGGCAGGCATATCTTTCGGTCGGCTTGCCGTTTACGCAGGTCGAGAGCGTCAGAACAGTATCGCCCGCGCTTATCTTTATGCCGGTATCGTACATGGATCGCGCCGCTTCACTATTGCAGTACTCAAGAAACTCCGCATCGGAGAAAAAGTTTGTTATAAGATAAGGATCATTCTCGTCCGTATGGATAAACGCAAATATTTTGAAGATATAAATACCGTCAAATGTAGTCAGACGTATCTCATCATGTGACTTGAAAAAGCTCTCGGCATCGCTGTGCAGCTCCTTATCGAATCTTGCAAGATCGTGGAACATACTGCCGTTAAGCATATTATGACCGTAAAGTATCAAATTCTTGTTTTCGGTGACGGTCCGGCTGTTGCGGTAATCCGCAAAGATGGAACCGACGCTGAGATACTTTTTATTGGTCCCGCGCTTGAGGTAATAATAGTTGTCGGGACCCTGCATTACGGGATAGCTGATTTTTGTATCCTCTATTTGGATGTATCCGAACACGTCGCTGTTCTGCGCATAAAGCTCCTTTAGCATTGCAAGCTTATGCTGAAATTCCGCATTGCCGCCCGGGACCACCGGGACCTCAGACGGATCATCCACATGAATAGTACCGGGATTGTTTTTCTGATTTTTATAGCTTAAGAGCGGGGACGCGGATACGTACGACGACATAGGCAATATCGAAAAGCCGTTTGCCACGTTTGCGGGGCTGTTATCGAAGTCGTTGTTTATTCTGTTGTAATAATTTTCAGACTGTTTGTATTCGGCAAATATCCTGATGAGATTCACCACGCACACCACAAACACAACGGCGCACACAGCCATCACCGAAAGCCTTATTATATCATTTTTCTTATATTTACGTTTTGGGGTCTTACCGGATGCCATTTAATCCTCCTCGTTTTTTACGGTCTCCGACAGCGGAAGCTCGAACCAGAACACCGAGCCGCAGCCCTCGCTGCTCTCAACGCCGTATGCTGCATTGTGGATGCGCAGTATTCCCTTTACTATAGAAAGACCGAGACCGGTCCCCACCGCCGCGCGGCGGTGTACCTTGTCTATCTTATAGTATCTGTCCCATATCACGGGGATCTGATCGCGCGGTATTCCGGCGCCGGTATCCTTTACCGATATGCGCACGGTACGTCTGCCGTCGCGCTCGCCGTAGGTCTGTATCACACTGACCTTTTTGTCCTCGCCGGTATAGTTTACGGCATTGTTTATAAGGTTATATATCACCTGAAGCATCATTGTGCGGTCGGCGTAAACCACCGCCTCCCCGCCGGCGCTGAAGCTGATATCATACCCTTCATGGCCTATCAGCTTTTCGTATCGCTTCATGACCTCTCTTACCGTTTCCGTAAGATCGAAATTTGACATTTCCGGCGTTTTGGCTCCCGCGCGCAGCTTGGATATATCCAGCATATCGGTGACGAGTTCCGAAAGCCTGCCTGCCTCGTCTATGATTATCTGAAGATTTTCCGGCGAATTTTCTCCGGGGATATCGCGCATGACCTCGGCGTACCCGGAGATCATGGTGAGCGGCGTGCGCAGATCGTGCGAAACATTTGCTATAAGCTCGCGCTGAAGCCCATCGGACTTTGCAATCTCGCCCGCTGCGTAGTTGAGCGTTTCCGCAAGTTCGCGCGTTTCAAGATAGCCCTCCTCGCGGAATTGGGTATCGTAGTCGCCCGCCGCGAGCTTCTTCGCGGCACGGGTCATATTTGTGAGCGGCTGTGAGATACGCGCCGAAAAGAACATCGAAAGCGCCACTGCCGCAACGAGCACCGCCACGGCTATCCACCAGAACTGTACGCTTAGCGTGCGCACGGTAGAATTCATCGGCAGAAACTCGGTATTAAGTATTATTATATAATCCTCGCCATCCACCGTGACTATCTTTGCCGACACTGCGCTGATACCGCGCTTTATAGACGAAACGAATGTGGCTGCGTCCTGATCTCCGCCGTAGGCGGCATTCAGCTTTTTCTGCGTGCTCCATTCCCCGCCGCCCGCAAGTGCATTCTGATATATCTTGCCGAGCATGCTTGAGGGCAGATGGTGGATAAGGCACGCGGGGACTATATCCGCACTGACCAATTCGTTGCCGAGATGCCCGGAATCTGCTCTGAACACGCGTATGCAGGTGTCATACGCCATGGCAAGATCGATCGCGCGGCTTTGAATATCATCGTCGCCTATCGCCGAGCTTATCTCTGCCGACACATGCGACAGCTCCTCAAGCTTTGTCTGGCGGTAGAAATACGAAAGCATTTTGATCTGAAAGACCCATATTATCAGCAGTATGAGCGCCGCAAAGCACGCAAAATAAACGATCAGCTTTGAGCGCACACTCACGGAGTTATGTCCCGAGCTGTGCTTTTGCGCTTTTTTGCTGTCTTTTGCTTTAACATTCACGTTACTGTTCATGTTTTTTGATCTCATACATGTCCCTCATGACCAAATCATCGGTAAAATTATTTTGCCGCTCCTTTTCCGTTTGCAAGCGCGGATTCAAAGCGATATCCGACACCGCGAAGCGTTACAACACAATCGGCATATCTGCCAAGGCTCTTGCGCAGCAGCTTTATATGAGTATCGAGCGTGCGCGCATCGCCGTAAAAATCATATCCCCACACCTCGCGCAGGAGTTGTTCGCGCGACAGTGCTATGTTGCGGTTGGCAAGCAGGTAAAAGAACAGATCATATTCCTTCGGCGACATATCCACCCGCTCGCCGTCGATATAAACGATCCTTGCGGTGATATCAGCCTTAAGACCGCCGCCGTCAAGCTCAACGATCTCATGCGGCTTGCCGCCGTCCGGGACTGCCGACGCCGCGCGGCGGTATCTCTTCATAACCGCATCGATGCGCATCATCAGCTCTTTGGGCGAAAAAGGCTTTACGACGTAATCGTCTATCCCAAGACCGAAGCCGTTTATCTTGTCATATTCCTCGCCGCGTGCAGAGAGCATTATTATCGGCACCTCGGAGCTTTTTCTTATTTCTCTGACAGCCGAAAAGCCGTCAAGTTCAGGCATCATGATGTCCATTATCACAATGTCAAAGCCGCCCTCGCGACAGCGCAGTACGGCTTCCATTCCGTCCGCCGCTTCTGTCACCGTATGACCTTCAAACTCCGCGTATTTTTTTATTATAGTGCGTATGCGCGACTCATCGTCAACGACCAATATATTGTACATTGCAGTCCTCCGTGGTGATATGTTTGTAAACCCACTTTGGCTCAGCCCCGGACGTTGTATTTCCGGAGCTGAGCCTTTTTTCGGTCAGTTAGTCTGATTGGATGACGTCTCGGGGACCTTCTCCTTAAGAGTAATGCTCACCGTTACCGTCTTGCCGCGGCGCATTACGATCACATTTACCGTATCGCCGACATTTTTTGTGTTGATATAGTTGGAAATATCGCTTGCGCTGCCTATCTCGGTCTCGTCAATGCTTATAATGCGGTCGCCGCGGTTGAGTCCGGTGGACTCATCGGCGGATTCGACATATGCGCCGGGCTGTGTGGAATTGTAGTATCTCCACGCGGTGTACATATCGGCATCGTAAACCGTAATTCCGAGTGCGGGTCTGCCGCGGACATATCCGTATTCGATAAGCTGCTCAGCTACCGACTTTGCGTTATTGACGGGGATAACGAAGCCGAGTCCTTCAACACCTGTATCCGAATACTTGGCGTTGACGATACCTACAAGCTCGCCGTAAAGGTTGAAAAGTCCGCCGCCCGAGTTGCCGGGGTTTATTGCAGCATTGGTCTGGAGCAGATGCATCTTTTTACCGTCAACGCTGACCTCTCTGTCAAGAGCGCTCACGATACCATCGGTAACGGTACCGCCCAGCTCGCCGAGCGGATTGCCGATGGCGATAACGCCTTCACCGACCACAAGAGAATCGCTGTTGCCAAGCACGGCGACAGCAAGCTTTGCATCGTCCGCGGGCTTGATCTTTATAACGGCTATATCCGCAAGCTCATCCGAGCCGATAAGCGCCGCCTCATATTCCGTCTTGTCGGTAAGTCTTACCGTGATCTTGGTAGCACCGTATACAACATGATGGTTTGTGATGATGTATCCGTCCGCAGATATGATAACGCCGCTTCCCGCGCCGCTGAGAACATACTGCCCGAGGTACGAGCTGCTCTTAACGCTCTCGGTGACGATCTCCACCACCGAATCCTTAACGAGCGCCGCGGCCTCGGCGACTGTCATCAGCTTGCCTGCGCTGACATTGAGCGATTCGACCTTGCGGGTCGATTGAAGTATTTCGACCGTACCCGATGCAACGCCGGCAGGCGGTTGTGTCCCGCCGTTGTTGCCAGCGAGTTTATTTGCAACATATGTGCCGCCGAAGGCAGCCATTGCCGAAAACAGCACGCAAAGCACCACCACACAGGAAAGTACTGCGGCGAGATGACCGTTTTTATTCTTTTTTACTTTGCGGGGCTTCTGACCGTCGCCCGAGGGCGCGCCGCCCGCATTGCTGCCGGAGCCGTACGAAACATAGGTGTAGCCGTTGTTCCCCGATGCGGCGCTGCTTCCGTTTTTGCGGCTGTCCTCGGGTACATATGCTATACCGAAGGATTCGCCGTCCGCATGTTTCTCATTGCCGTTATCTATTGCACTGTTATTCGCTGCATTGTCATTTTCACGCAATTCACTGTTATCGTTGCGAGTGTTTTCATCACCCAAGCCGATGTGACCGTTTTCATTATCAAACATAACACGTATCTCCTTTGCGTTTTTTGATTTGTCTATATTATAAAGACGCTTTGTGACGGTTTTATGATGACGCGTAAAATAACTCTTGAAATCAAATGAAGGCGCCGGTAAATAAAAAGTGAGCGTTCCCATTTTGGTATATCGCAAACAGTATACTATAAAAAAATGAAATTTTCACTACATTTTTCGCCCGATGTGCAAGAATAACCGAATGTTTTTCAGGAAATCATTGTGTTGAGGTAAAAAATATGCTATACTTAATAATGAAGAAACGTAGGTCCTCATGAGCGGCGGCAGAAGGAGTACGCTGTTCAGCGAGGAATCTCGTCTTGAATACCGGATCGCGCGTGACACGCGCAGGCTGGCAACATTGCGCTCGCGCTCGCATAGAGAGGCCGAGGCTTACATCGCCTCGGCGGCACTCGACCGGAAAAGATTTGCACGCAAAAGCTACCTTTTATTTCTTTTTGACACAGTGACGTCAACACGCGGGTTTGAGCTTTGGGACGGCATCGTCGGCGTATTCCGACGCTTCAGACTCATATCGACAACACTTCGTATCGCCGCAGTTATAATTTCCGCCATTGAGACAGGTGCGGCATTCATACTCGCCGCAGGTACAGTTCTCGCCCTCTCCCCTGTCATACTTCTTTTTCTCACTGCCGTAACGCTTGACTCGGCGATCAGCGGCATCGGAGCCGTAAAGGAGATACGGCGGATAGCGGCGGACGGCGCGGTGACATTCGTATTCCCGCCGCGCGGCGCGCTCGGACGGGACAGAACGCCGGGGGACGGATACGGCTCGCTTGCGCTTGCGGGAACGGTGATAATAGTATCGCCTTACCTCATATCGCCGCGCGGAGACGGCGGGCGGGGCGAGTATTCATCATTGCGCCGCGAACGCGAAAATGTATATATAATAAGGCGGCGGATGTATTTTGTCATACGCCGTAGACTCGGATCAATATTCAGAAAAAAGGACACAACTCTTATTTATCTATAAGGAAAAAGAACAGTATCATGGTCGAATTTGTTTACGGTCTTCCCGGTTCGGGAAAAACAAGCTATATAATGTCACGCCTTGCCATTGACGCAAAAGCCGGGCGCAGGGCTTTTCTCATAGTTCCCGAGCAGGCAACTGTGGACGTTGAAGGCGAGCTTGCCGCCGCACTGCCGCCGTCGGCTCAGCTCACCGTTGAGGCGCTCAACTTTTCGCGCCTTGCAAACCGGGTATTCCGTGAGCGCGGCGGACTTGTCAGCAACTATGCCGACAAAAGCCGCAAGCTCCTGTTCATGTGGCGCGCACTGCGCGAGTGCGCTCCGTTTTTGTCCGAATACGGCACGCGCGGAGCGGATGCGGCGCTTCCCGCCGCAATGCTTGATTCGGTAAAGGAATTCAAGATCAGCTCCGTTACGCCGGAGGTGCTTGCCGATGCGGCAAGACGCATCTCCTCAGGCGGCGGCTCCGGGCGCACGCTCGGCGCAAAGCTCGGAGACATCGCCATAGTGTATTCGGCATATTCCGCTCTGCTCGGCAGGAGCTTTTTGGACTCGGACGACGATCTTTCGCGTCTTGCCGCAAAGCTCGGCGAGGAGCCGTATTTCGGCGGCGCAGCCGTATACATAGATTCATTTTCGAGCTTTACCGGTCAGGAGCATAAAATAATCAACTTCATTATGCGGCAAGCCGACGAAACAGTGATAACGCTACCGCTCCGCTCGCCGCATGACCGCTCGCTTTCAGCCTTCTCCTCCCGCGAATGTTCTGACAGGCTCCGCCGCGATGCTTCGGGCCTCGGCATATCGCCTCACACGGTCTGCCTCGGCGACGATCTGCGAGCCGGCAACGCCGAGCTTCGCGCTCTTGCGCGTCATTTTGCCGAAGAGGAAACCGAAGGCGATATTCCGGAGGACGAACGCGGGCACGTGGAGCTTTACTCATGCGCCGACCCATACTCGGAATGCGAAGCCGCCGCCGCGAAGGTACGCGGGCTTATGATGTCCGGATACCGCTGCCGTGATATCGCTATCGTGGCGCGCGATGCCGAGAAGTACCGCGGGATGATAGACTGCGCGCTCGAAAAGCTCGATATTCCCTACTTCCTTTCCGAAAAGACCGGATTTTCCACCCGTCCGCTTGCGCGTCTGATCCTGTCGGCGCTGCGTATAAAGGCTTACGGCTGGCGGCGCGAGGATGTTATAGCGCACCTCAAGACAGGTCTTTGCGGCATAGGAGCGCGAGAGGTCGATATTTTTGAGGCATACACGGAAAAATGGAATATAAACGGGCGTGCCTTTTATGCCGAGGAGGGGTTCAGCATGAACCCCGACGGATATGTTGCGGGAACGTCGCCGCGCGGCGCGGCGGTGCTTGAGACAGCCAATGCGGTCCGCGCGCTTTTGCGTGACAGACTCGGTGCGCTGTTTTCCTCGATGGACGCCGCAGCCGACACTGCGGGTATTTGCCGTGCGATATGGGAATATCTCACCGCGCTCGATGTACGCGGCACGCTGGGCGCGCTTTCCGCCCGCGAGCTTGCCGAAGGCAGGCGGCGCGAGGCTGAGGAAAACTCAAGACTTATCGATTCCGCCGCCGATGCGCTTGAATGTATATGCGACGTTTTTGAAGAAAAGCCCGACACCGCAGCGCTCGCCTCCGCGCTACGGCTCGCCTTTGACGCGGCGGAAATCGGGACCATCCCCACCGGATGCGACGAGGTCATGATAGGCTCCGCCGACCTGCTGCGCGCCGGCAATCGCAAAGGCGTGCTTGTCATCGGACTATGCGAGGGTGAATTCCCAATGGCGTCCGCGCGCGGCGGACTGCTTACCGACCGCGACCGCGCGGCGCTGAAATCCTTTGACATTCCGCTTTCCGCCACGGCGGAGAGCGACGCAGCGGACGAGCTGTTTTACATTCTGAGGACATTTTCCACCCCGTCCGACCGGATATGCCTGTTCACACACGAGACAGATGCCACGGGATCATCCTGCCGCCCCTCGACCGCCTTTCTGCGCACGGCGGCGCTGTTCCCGTACATAAATGTGACCACGGACAAGGATATCTCGCCGCTCGACCGCATATGGAGCCGCCGCACGGCGCTCGAATATCTGCCGCTTTGCCTCGGCAGTTCCGCAGGCGACGCACTGCGCGAATATTTTGCCTCCGACAGCGGCTTCCGCGATGCCGAAAAAAAGGCGCTGACTCCGCTTGACGCGCGGACCGAAGCGCTACCGCCGGAACTTGCGCGTGAAACCTTCGGCGAGCGCATAGAGCTTACACAGTCAAAAATAGAATCCTTTGTAAGCTGTCCGTGTGCGTTTTATCTGAAAAATGTACTGAAGCTGGATGACGGCGCGCGCGCCGAATTCGGCTTTGCGGGAATGGGGACCTTCATTCATCTTGTGCTTGAAAAGTTTCTTCTTGCCACCGTGCGGGACGGGAACGCCGAGGAGCCGTCTCCCGAGCGTTCGGCACAGATAATCAACGAAATTGTAAACGACTATATAAGATCTCTCGGGCGCTCGGCTGACACACCGCGGGTAAGGCACCTTACAAACCGTCTTGCGGCTGTCTCAGGGCTTCTCATTTCGGATATTTTTGCCGAATTTTCGGGCGGTTCATTCAGACCGATGGCATACGAGGTTCCCATAGGCATGCGCGGCGGACGCGGCATACCGGCGCCGGAATTTCCGCTCACGGGCGGCGGTGTAGCCGTACTGCGCGGCATTGCGGACCGTGTTGATGTCGCCGACGATCGCGGAACCGGAAAAAAACTTATCCGCGTAGTCGATTACAAAACCGGTTCCAAGGAATTTTCACTTGACGACGTGCGCCAGGGACTTGAATTACAGTTGCCGATCTACCTTTACGCCCTCACGCGCGGAGCATCCCGGAGGGATGACACCGTCCCTGCGGCGCTGACATATCTCTCCGCGAATATCCCCACGGTGAGCCTTGACCGTCCGCGCACGGCCGAAGAAATAAAGGCAGCCGCCGCAAGGTCGATACATCGCTCCGGACTTGCGGTCGAGGACGATTCCGTACTTGACGCGCTGAACCGCGACCGCTCCCCGCACTTTATGCAGGGCGCCGCATATTTGCGCGACGGCACGCCGTCGCCCGCGCTGATAAGCCGCAAGGGAATGGAGCGGCTTTTTGATGAGCTTGAGGACACTGTGCGCGGCATTGCCGAGGGGATGCGCTCCGGCAGGGCATGCGCGATACCGGTAGCGGGGAGCGACGGCAAAGATCCCTGCGAATACTGCCGCTACGGTGCAGTCTGCCGTGCGCGCATGAAAGCCTGACGCGCAGCGCGCAGAAGGGCAACAAAACATACGAGGTATTTTAATATGGCTGTTGAATTTACAAATTCACAACGCACGGCAATAGAGACAAGAGGCAGAACTCTGCTCGTGTCGGCGGCTGCAGGCTCGGGCAAGACCGCTACGCTTACCGAGAGGATAATACGCGAGCTGACAGACAGCGAATCTCCCGCCGATATTTCGGAAATGCTGATCGTGACCTTTACACGTGCGGCAGCCGGTGAATTGCGCACCCGCATAAGCGCGGCGCTTTCCGCCGCGCTTGCACGTGATCCGGGTGACAGGCGGCTTGCGCGCCAGTTGATAGCCGCGGGTAACGCGCGGATATGCACAATAGATTCATTTTACCTTGACGTCGTGCGTGAAAACTTTCAGCGTCTCGGGCTTCCCGCGTCCTTCCGCCTCGCGGACGACAGCGAGCTGAAACCGTTACGACGCGACTGTATGCAGCGTGTCACCGAGCGTATGTACGCCTCTGATGACGACTTTCCCCGCCTTTGCGACTGCCTTACGACCGCGCGGGGAGACGCGGGACTCGCCGACACTCTGCTTGGGATCATCCCGCGCTTTGAATGCCTGCCGCGCGGCATGAGTGTTCCCGCCGATGACGCCGATCTGCTTGACAGAGAGGCTGAGGGCGACTTCTTTCAGAGCCGCGCGGGAAGGTGTGCTCTCGACAGCATCTGCGACCTGCTGGACGATTCCCGGCGCATGCTCACAGCATGCGTTGAGGAAATAAGCGGCGACGCCGTATATCCCGAGGGATATCTGCGCGCATTCTCATACGACCTTGAAACGGTGGAGGCATTATGCCGCTGTGCCGACGGCGCGGACGAGGACGGCATGCGGCGTGTGCTTGCAGACTATTCCCCTCTCCGTCTGCCGAGCTTCAAAAAGGGTACAAAGCCGCCGCGCGCCGAGGAACTGGCAGCCATGCGCACGTCGTTCCGCAAAAAGCTTACGGGAGTATCGTCAAGGTATTTTTCAATGACGCGCGACGAAATAAAAGCCTCCGAGCGCGACACCGCGCGCATGCTGCGCGCGCTCTCGCGTGTGCTCATTGCGTACAGGGACGCCTTCCGCGAGGAGAAGACATCGCGTGCGGTATGCGAATTTTCCGATATACGCAGTTATGCGTACAGCCTGCTCATTTCACCGGACGGCGCTCCCACCGAGACCGCGCTTGAATGGCGCGAGCGCTTTTCGGAGATATTCGTTGACGAGTATCAGGATACAGACCCGGTACAGGATGCGATATTCCGCGCCATCGCGCGTCCCGGCAATCTTTTCATGGTGGGCGACATCAAGCAAAGTATTTATTCCTTCCGCGGAGCCGAGCCTTCGATATTTGCCGGCTATCGCCGCAGCTTTGCACCGGTAACGTCAGGCAACCCTGGCGATCCGGCACAGCCGGGCGCAGTATTCATGTCTGAAAACTTCCGCTGCTCGCGCAATATCGTTGATTTTACCAACGCGGTATCTTCGTATCTGTTTTCGGCATCCGAGGATTCTCCGCGCGAGCACGGCATAGGCTACCGCCCGGAGGATGATCTTATATTTTCCCGAGGCGGAGGCGGAGACGAAAAGGCAGAGGTCGTGCTGATAGATGATCCGGACGACGACAGCCCCGTTCCGGACGATCCGGAGACCGAATATATCTGCTCCCGGATAAGCAGGATGATCGCCGGGGGATGTGACCCGGGCAGCATCGCGGTGCTTTCTCGCTCAAAGGCGTTTGCGGCAAGAGTCGCGGCAAGGCTGTCACGCCTCGGCATTCCCGCCGCAAACAGCGTGGGCGAGGATCTGTTCGCAAATCCGGAGGTGCTTATGTTCGTGTCGCTGCTGAGCGCGGTGGACAATCCGCAGCGTGACATTCCGCTTGCCGGCGCACTGCATTCCCCGGTGTTCGGCTTCACGCTCGCCGATCTCGTGCGCATTCGCGGCGGGAACACAAATATATCGCTGTTCGATTCACTTTCCGAATACGCCGAGAGCGGAGCCGACGCAGCGCTTGCGCGGCATTGCGGCGATACGCTTGAGCGACTTGCCGCGTGGCGGTCATACGCCGAGGCAATGCCGGTTGACCGCGTTATAAGACGTATTTTTGACGAAACGACCGCACTTATGTATGCTGCCTCCGACAGTTCCGGGTCCGGCGCTTCGGTTGACGGACGCGCCAATCTCAACAGGCTTTACGAATATGCCCGCCGTTTTGAGGCATCGGCATTCCGCGGGCTGTCACAGTTCGTGACATATGTGAACGGAATGATAAGCGAGGGCGCAAAGATAGAATCAGACGCTTCCGCCGAGCGCGGAGCCGTTGCAATAATGACGATCCACAAGTCCAAAGGACTGGAATTTCCCACCGTTTTCCTTGCCGGTTTCGGTTCGACCTTCAACAGGCGCGAGGCGGCGGACAACATATGTTACTCACCCGACACCGGCGTCACCCTTCGTCTTGCGGGAGCTGACGGCATATCCAAGCTCGACACACCTATGCGGCGCGCCGCGGTAGACCGCAATCTTTCGCTTGCCGCCGAGGAGGAGATACGTATCGTTTATGTGGCGCTGACGCGCGCACGCGACAAGCTGATAATCACGGCAAAAGCCGGCGCCGCAGGAAGCGAGCGTTTACTGTCAGACGCCGCCGCACGCGCAGCGCGCGGCGGGCGTGCGGCGGTCATAGGCGCTCCCAGCCGCATATCATGGATACTTACCGCGCTTGCCGACGGACGCGGCGACGGTTGCTGTACGGTATCATGCGTGAATTCAGCCGACACGGCGTGCGATGACAAAGCGGCGGCAAAAGCCGCTGTAACGGCGCAGGGCGTGACAGACGCTCTAGCCATCCTGCGTCAGCGTCTTGAATATGTTTACCCATATTCGCATCTTTCGGATGTTCCCGCCAAGCTGTCGGTCTCTGCGCTCTACCCCGGAGCGCTTGACAAAAAAAGCGGCAGGACCGAGCCTGCCGATAACGGGCGCGTGCGCATCCCCGCGTTCATGCGCGAAGGCGGAGCGGAGATGACCGATACCGCCGAGCTTGCGGCGGCACGCGGCACGGCAACGCATTTGTTCCTTCAGTTCTGCGATTTTTCACGCCTTGACGGCAGTGCCGGGGCGATAGACCGTGAAGCCGCAAGAATGCAATCGATCGGATACATATCGGCACCAGATGCGGAGCTGCTTCGACGCGACGAGCTGCTCGCGTTTTCAAAAAGCGGACTTTTTTCGGAGCTTATGCACGCCGCCGAGGTCCACCGTGAAACGCGCTTCAACATAATGCTGCCGGCGGCACAGTTTGCGACCGACGCCGGCCTGGTGCACGACCTCGGCGATGAAAAGCTCCTTGTACAGGGAGTCATTGACCTGTTTTACCTGGACAGCGACGGCAGGCTTGTGCTGTGCGACTACAAGACAGACAGACTGAGCGCCGCCGAGCGACGCGATCCCGCGCTTGCCGCACGAAGACTCACCGCGCTGCATTCCGCGCAGCTGGGATATTACTCCGAAGCGATATCACAGATAATGGGGCGCCGCCCGGATAAGGTGATAATTTATTCGCTCTGCCTCGGCGACAGCATTGAGGTAAAGTTGTAAAACGGTGCGCTTGATTATTATAGGCTCTATGTCAATAGTCGGGGTGAAAAAAACCTGACGGAATCGCAAGGAACCATTTGAAGAGCATAGGAAAAGCGCCACTCCGCTACGCTTCGTGGCGCTTTTCCTATGCTTCGGCGCCGCTTTTGCCTGAGAACATAAAAAGGATACGATTACGGAATCGACTGAAATTCCGCACTCCGTAGGCGTTCCGCAGGAGCAGGCGTACCGGCCGCTTGCGCAAAACAAGGACAACAGGCTTTTCTAAGGCGGAAAGCCCCTTGATGCGCTGCGTACGG
>CATYWI010000006.1 GCA_958414155.1 uncultured Anaerotruncus sp.
TCCACCTTCACAGAGACAACGGCGTACTGATTCTGCGTGGTGCGGCTGACGATCTCGAAGCCCGTTCCACGGAACTCGAAGCTCATCACATCTGCGGTCTCCTTGACCACCAGCGCACTAAGCGAACCGTTAGAGCTGTCGCCGCCGCCGAGACCAAGCTGCTGGTTCAGATAGTTGATGACCTCCTGCTGATAGGCGTTTAGGTCAGAGGTGTTCAACACCAGCGTATATTCAGTCACCTTATCCTTCTGATAGTTGGGATCGGAGCCGTAGGGGCTGTTTTGATCTGCGCTCTGCTTGTTACCCTCAGAATCATCGGTCTTATAGTGAGCCCAGCCGTTCTTATCCGTATTGATGTAGGTGATACCGGGGAAATCATCCTCGTAGTACACCACATTGGCGGGAACGACCTTGACAGTCTCCTCCATCACAACGCCGGTTTTGGTGGTAACAGCGGAAGCGCCGTCCTCCAGCACCTGCACCCGGATTTTTACGGAATCCTCGCCGTTCATGAAGCTGTTCATGGTGTACTTCAAGGACGTGGGATTTTCATCCGCGCCATAGGCAAACGTGCCGTAATTCTCGATCGCACTTCCATTGGTGATACCAAGTGTGCTGGCAGTGGTGGGATGCTTATTCTCAGCAAGGCTGAGCGTATCGTTGACCATCAGGCCAAAGTCTGCACCATTCAGCTCCACAGGCAGGCTGTAATCCAGAACATAGATGTTGTCTGCGACATCATAGCTGTAAATGGTAACGGCCACGGGGCCATAGTTGCCCACCTTATAGTAATAGGTATCGGAGCCGGTCTTGGTGCCGGTGTAAGTGATGCCGTTAGCAGTGACTTCAGCGTTCTCGTTGACAGCAGTGCTGTCGGTCTTGCCGTTGGGGCCGCAGAGCCGGATATCCGTGCCGGGATTGGTGACGCCCGCCTTGGTAACGGCCTCAATCAGTTCAGCTTTGGTGGCAGTCACGCCCTTGCCCATCCACTCGTAATAATGGATTCCCATATATGCAAACTGCTGCTTCTGCACTGTGCAGGTTGCGATACCGTTCAGCGTCTTATGAGAAGCATTATCGCCTTTGGAAATGGCTGAAGTATAAACCGTGTTGGTGAACTTATCGTTAGACCAGCTTCCGGAGGGCACCGTGTAATTAAGACCGGAGATAGAAATCGACTCGCCAATCTCCAAGCCGCCTTTCAGCAGAGCCTTTAAGACATCCTCGGTAAGTTCACCGACGGCGCAGGAAAACTTCGTCGCACCATCTGCACCGATAACGCTGGCATAAAGGTCGGTGATCGCGGTCGCAGGGTTCAGGCTGATTGCATCTTTGCTGAGGGAAACGCCGATGGCGTTATCTTTGAATTCCAGTTCTTCAATTTTGGCATCGCCGTTGTTTGTGAGTTTGAATTGATAGTTGACGGGTTGATTCGCGTCCACAAAGCCGTAGTTGCCCACGTTTACGCCGTTCTGATAGGCAACCTTTTCGGTCAGCATGGAGGGGTCAACAATCTTGATGTTGGTCTCGATGCCGAAGTTGGCAGCCGTACCGTGACGCTCCACGTAATAGAAGTCGAAGTCGTAGACCTGACCGTCCTTCAGACCGCAGAGAGATTTGACATCATTGAGCTTGATGCCGCACTTGGAGATGGCGTGACCGCCGCCCATGTCCAGTACGCGGACGCCGTTGATGTACAGATACACGTCATCATCACCCGTGAAGTTGAAATACAGATTATCATCCTCATAGAAGATAAACTGTGCGTGTCCCTCCAGGGTCATATTGTAGTTGGTGTTGTTATAATAGTGCGTAATATCGCCCTGGTTCGGTGCAACAACTTCAAGATATTTGTTACCGTTATTTCCGAAGTACTTTTCATTGATTGGATCAAATCGATTCTCCGCCTGCAGGTTACCACGGACATAGGTCGTGCCTTCTCTGGTAGTGACATGATCCGTCTGGCTATTGTAGATCACGCCGTTCGCAGTGTCATAAACGCTGCCGTCGTAGGCGGAGTTATAAACATAATAATTACCCTTCTTGACAAGGTTGATCTGGTGATACTCCGTCACAGTCTGACCATACCCAGGGTTATCGCTGTACAGATTTTGCAGCAGGAAGTAGGCGGCATCATAATAGGTGCGGCAATCCTTTGCCTCGGCAAGCGCCTTGCTTTTGGTATCCGCCATGCTGCCCAGCCCGCCATTGATACACCGACGGAACACCTCTGCCAGATCACGGGTCGCGCTGCCGGTGTTGCCGACATAGTCGTTATTGTTGTCAAACAGCTTGGTTCCCATGACATACCACATGTTATAGGAGCCATCGTTGTTCTGCCACTTTTCCGGCAGCGTCTTTTGCATGTACTGCGCAATATACCCAACCGTTGCCTCCGTATAAACCGGCTTTCCGTCAGCACCGAGCATAGGCTCAACAAGGTTTGTGCGAACGTAGCACCCATAAAGCGTCTGCACCGCGCCGCTGTTCAGGGGGGACTGTGAGGGAACCAGAGTTTCCGGTGTATCGCCCCAATTTCCGTTCAGCGTCACCTGTGTTCCGGCAATATCCATTCCCTGAAAATGGGAGGCAGAAGAGGTGTCCAGCAAGGAATACCCCTTAGTGTTACCGTGGTGATAGGTACCGGAACCGCTTAAAGTCTCAACGGTAATGCTATTACTGCTGTAAGAAATCTTATAATTGCTCTTGTTTGCATCAGTAATATAACTGATAGCATTATAGGCATAGCTATTATCAGCGCTGTCCCCGACCCATGCCCAAACGGAAAAAGCAGCATTATTTGCAGCGGTCATGTCTTTGACTTCGCCACTTTTATATACCTTCGTAATGTATCCGTTGTTATCACAATAGAGACAATGCCAGAACTTCGGGCTGCTGGACGGAACCATTCCCGCTGTATAGACGCGAAGCCCGGTATAGTTTCTGAACCAACTGTCACTGACATTCAATCCATAAATGCTGTATGTAGACGATGTTGTAATCGTTCCTGTCTGCCCCAGGTCATTCCACTCAAACAGCATACCGTCCGCCGCGTAGTCGCGGATGGTAATGGGCAGGGAAACATATTCATCTCCCGGCCCCTTTGTGTTTTCCGCATACGCAGTGACGCCTAATGCCGGCAACATGGATACGACCATGACCGCCATCAAAAGCGCCGCCAAAATTCTTTTTTTCATTGTGTATTTTCCTCCACTGTGGCAAGATATTGATGAGCGTCCAGCTCTGAAAGAAAGTCCTCGATATCCTTGACAGCTTCCTCTCTGCTCACATCGTATTCAGCAAGCAATGCTGTCAGCAGGTCTCCAAAAGTCTGCCCCTTTTCGAGTCTGTCCCACAGGAACATCCCAACCGGGCTGAGAATCGCCATCTGATTTTCGTTAATTGTGTCTCGGCTGATGGGAATGACTAAGCCTTCGCCGCAAA
Organism: uncultured Anaerotruncus sp.; assembly: GCA_958414155.1. The sequence continues at coordinate 3,445 of CATYWI010000006.1, forward strand.
GTTCGCGGACACAATATCCCTCTTTGATGCGATACCGCTCACGCACTTTTTTCATCGCATCACTTTGCATATAGGCAGCCAATTCCTGATCGCTCAGATTCTCAGCTCCGTTGATTTCACCGTACGAAGGCATGAGAACATGTGTTTCCGATGCAACATATGATTTTTTCTTACCCAACCAATCTCTCCACCTTCCTTTAAAATAAAAACGCAAACATAAATTCAATAAGAATCGTACAAGCTGTAAAAAAATAAGTTCAATTTTTTTCTTTTCGCAAAGTTCCGACCAAGCTATGACCTGCGAGTTCGTATACAGCATACATTTTACCATGGCGGAGGCTTTTTTGCAAGAGATTCAAGCAAATTTGCGTAATTTTTTTACACTCAATTCATTTTGGTTCGCAGACTTATTCACCAAATATACTATATCTACTTGCCTTGACAAGCCTCTGCACAGTCAAAAGCGCAGTCCATGGCCAACACAATCGAAAAACAGTAGGTTTAACAATGGCAAAAGATGAAAATATTTTCAGACGTAAGGACGGACGCCGGGAAGCACGCTTTGTGAAGGGCTATCAGCCTTCCGGAAAAATCAAATACGGCTTCTGTTATGGCAAAAGCTATAATGCAAAAAACTCCGAGCATCCTTAGGATGTTCGGAGTTTTTACGTTTATTGAATTATGCGGCTATGCTGCTCAGTCCTCAAGACTGCTATGGTCACGAGAACCTTTGCAATATTCCTCAATGCCGCCGTTCAATATAAGATCAACATATTCCAGAGGCTTGTTGTAGATGAGCCGGTCCGACTCGGCGCGGTCAAAGCAGTCGTCTGCTACTTCATTCTCCAGGGCAATTCAATCGATAGAAATCAAACAGCCGTCTGCGAATAGCAGCTCCGCACAGGCTGTGTCAGTGTTGAACTCACAGGAAATAAGTTTGCTCATAGCGAAAACTTCCATAATATTATATTGATAAGTCAAAGAAACACCGTCCGTTTCCGTTAGAAACAGATGGTTACTTGCAGCTTCGAGGCTGCACCGCACACCTAAATCCATCGGCTATCAGTAGTAAGCTTGAAATAGTTCCTTTTCACTGTCAAGCCAACCGTTACCTCGGCTTTCAGTGGATTCTTCACAAAAATATGTCGCAGTTGTTTTTTTACACATAGATTATTGTGAATAAATTGTATAGTAAAAAAACAAATCCGAACCAATTTCGATTAATGAAATAGTTCGGATTTGTTTCGTTTGGTGAACCATTACATAAACTATCCGAACTATCGGCGGGGGGTGGGGATTCGGATGTTTCGGAAGTGTCGGCTGTTTCGGCGGTTTGGATAGCGTCCGAGTATGTGACTTCGGTGCCTGTGACGCCCGAGACATTATAATAGATGATTATTTTATCATCCCAGACGTAAACGGCGTTGACAAGTGTATTTATCAATTTACGGCGGTACTCCGGATCATCGATGTTGCCCACGGCGAAGCTGCGGAGAAACAGCTCCACGTCGGCGGCGGTCAGCTGCATCTCGCGGCGGAGTTTTAGCTCCGATATTTCGGTGTCAACATCGTCAAGTCTTTTTTCGAGGGCATCCACCTTGGCATTTATGCGGTCGATCAGGCGCTGTGACGCCGCCTTGATGATCGCATCGGCGGCATCGTCAATCTCTTTATTTATTGCCCTGCGCTCGCGCTCAAGCTCTTTGAGGCGGCTCGCGCCGAGGTCATCGGCGGAGGCGGCTTCGACACGCTTTGCGATGTGGGCGATATTATTTTTGTCAAGGATATAGATCGCCGTTTGCTCGCAGACGAATTTTTCAAGCCAGTCTTTGCGCTCGCTTTTCTTTTTGCAGGTGCGGCGCTTCTTTTTGTTTATGCACGAGTAATAGTAATATGTGCCGCCTTTGCCGTTGCCGCTGTCGCCGATCATTGCCGCACCGCAATGTCCGCAAAACAGCTTACCGGTCAGGGCGAAATACGTACCTTCGGTCTTTTTGCCGTACTGACGTTTATTCTTTTTTAAGAGATCCTGCACCTTGTCATAGAGTTCCTCGGTGACGATAGCGGGGCTTTCACGCTTTACGCCGCAATAGTCGTTTTCGCCCTTAAAGGTCGGGTTCGACAGTATACCCGAAACGAATGATACGGAAATATCATTTCCCTTCCGGGTACGGTAGCCGCGGGCGGTAAGCTCGCGGGCGATCACGCTCTTTGTTTTGCCGTCTGCGTACATCTCAAATGCAAGTCTGACGGCGGGGGCTTTTTCCTCATCGACCGTAAGGCGGTGGTCGATGACCTTATAGGCATACGGCGGATTGCCGCCGGTGGAGAGTCCCGCCATGGCTTTTTGCTTCATGCCCTCGGTGACGATGCGGGAGAGCTTGCGGGAGTAGCTTTCCGCCATCGCCTCGTATATGCTCTCAAGGATAATGCCCTCGTCGCCGGTGCCGACGCTCTCCTCGGTGGAGAGGACGCGCACGCCTGAGCGCTCAAGCCGCTTTTTATAGATCGCGGAGTCATAGCGGTTACGGGCGAAACGGTCGAAGCGGTAGACGATGACAAAAGCAAACTGCCGCTTTTTTGCATCGGCAATCATACGCTGAAACTCCGGGCGGTTGTCATTGGTGCCGGTCATAGCGCGGTCGATGTACTCGCCGACCACGCGAAAGCCCTTTTGCTCGCAATACGCCTTATCCGCACGGAGCTGAAAATCTATGCTGTTTTCGGTTTGCCGCTCGGACGAAAAGCGAGCATATATCACGGCGTTCAGCCGGTTTTCCTCCGGGACGGTGACGGTTCTTGACGCAAGGCTCATTTCGGGATCCTTTCGGGGTTATCCTCAGATATTTATCATGTCGCGGAAAACGCTCTCGGGAATTATGTCAATGTCATACCCCTTGAGTTTATATGCTTCCGCCTTTTTTTGTTTACTGCTTTTGCCGCCTTTTATCGCTTTGCAATAATCGTTATTACCAAGGATCAGCAGATTCGTTTCTTGGGTAACGCCCGAACCGCATTTTCCGCCAAAGTCAACAACGATTTGCGCTGCTTCAGCGCGCGTCATGCCCTCAAGTGTTCCGGTAAAAGCACAAACTTTCCCAAAAAGCGGGTGGGTTTCATCAAATTCGGTTTTATCTGATTTCAAGTCTTCGAGGTGGTCGCCGGCATATTTATAAACGAAAGCGCTTACCAAGCCATCCTCGCTGCCGTATTTAGTCAACGCCATAACGCGCATGGCATTGTAGCAATCGAAAAGGGTAAGGCAATCCGCAAGTGCTCGGTGCTCATCGCCGGCAGTTACGCCAAGCGGCGCAAGAAGATCGCCGAGGCGGTGATGGCGCTGCTCCGGAAGAAGCTTACGGGCGATGCGGAGCGTATCTATAAACGAGTTGGAAAAATGGTTACTGCCGTAGTTTTCGGCTGCATCATATAAAAAGTTAACGTCAAAGTGGGCATTGTGGGCAATTACAAGGTCATCGCCGATAAAGTCCATGATGCCGGGCAATGCCCCGCCGACAGACGGCGCGTCTGCCACCATGTCATTTGTAATACCCGTAAGCTCGGTAATAAAATCGGGGATAGGGTTCTCGGGCTTTACGAACGTCTGATATCGGTCGGTTATTTCGTTGCCCCTCACACGCAGCGCGGCAAACTCGATGATATCGTCATATCGCGGGTCAAGCCCGGTCGTCTCAAGGTCAAGCATTATGTAATTTTCGGGCAGTGCTATGATGCTGTTGCCCTTATATTCGCGGGTGCGCTTTGGCTCCTCCGGAGCAATCATCACTTTCCCGGTGGATAAATTAATACTGATAGCCATAATCATTTCCTCCCGTTTATACCGGGCTTATGCCCGGATTGATTTTACAAAGCCCTCGAAATTTTCATATACCTCTCTTTCGAGGGGATTGGTCAAGAATTTGCCGCGGCGGTAAAGCACGTCCATACGCTCGGCGCGTATCTTGGCAACGGTGTGCGACACGCGGCAGACGCGCGCTATATCGTCGGCGGTGCGGATATCCAGTCCCCACAGCACGCACGCCGGACACAGCAGGCGAGCGGCGAACATATCCGCCTCGCGTTCGATCGCCGGACGCACATCAAAGGTGCGCGTGCGTGTGTGGTATCCCTTTTTCAGGTCATGTCCCAAAAAGATATGACCTATCTCATGTGCTACGGTAAAACGGCTGCGCTCGATGGTGTTTTCGTCATCGTATATCACATACCAGTTTTCGCCGTCATAATACGATATACCGCTTTCGGACGGCTGGAGCTCTCCGACAGCGCTGTTTTTTATGACTTTTATCCCCGCGGCGCGCGAAATGGCGCTGACGCTGACGGGCAAACGATCGACATGATAGTCACGCAGGCAAAGCCATGCGGCATCACGGACGTTTCGGTATATACCATATATCAATATTATCACCCCGGAGGTAGTTTCCCACCTCCGAGGGATTTTTATTTACAACTGATCGTCATCTGTTTCCGGCGCATTTTTGATTTTTTGGAAGCGCTCGCGGCTTATCTCTACGATCTCATCGGGGTGATCGTTGGTGCTTTTTGCCGCGCGGTACAAGCGCACGGTATCCGGATCGTCCGATATACCCAAAAGTCTATCAACAGCCGGCTGCATATCGGGCTTTTTGCGATAGGCAATAATCAGGGCTTTTTCGTGAGCCGAGAGGGTGTGATCCACGTCCGCGGATACATCATGCTCTTGCAGCTCATTAATGGATATCCCCAAGCCTTGACATATTTTTATAACGTTATCAATGGCGGCACCGCCAAGTGAGCCATTGAGGATAGTCAGCAAAGTGCTGTATGGCATGCCGATATACTGAGCAAAGCTTTTTATATTATAGCCTTTGCTTGATATCATATTTTTTATAAACTGTTCCCTGTTCATTGTGCGCCTCCGCGGTTTACTACCATTATTATATCACACAAACACGAAAAATCAATACCCAAACACGAAATTTCGTTATAAAAAATCGAAAAAGCCCTTGACAAACACGAAATTCCGTGCTATTATATAGGCAGAAACGCGGAATTCCGTTTTTTATTGAGAGGTGAGAACATTGTATCCCGAACTTGAATTAACAATATTTATGAGTAAAAAATCGAAGAAAGAAATCGCCTCGGAGCTGGGAATGACATACAACACCCTGTTACTTAAGCTCAGAGGTAAAAACGATTTCACACTCGACGAAGCCGTCAAACTTAAAGAGATTTTGAATACTCCCAAAAGTATTGAAGAGCTTTTCACATTTTCAGCAGCATGAGGTGGCAAAATGAACGGACGTGAATTTGATTTCTTTATTGCCGCGCTGCCGTGGGTATTGGCTTTCTTCGGTGCCTTGTGCGCGGGCGAGCTTACATATCTTTTATGCCGGGTGGTAGGCGGATTTATTGCCGACACGCTGCGATACCGGCGGGCAGCGCGCGAATATGCGCGGACGGTACGGAGCATTCCCACGGTGCGGCTCAAGTGGCGGCGGCGCGAGGACTACATACGCATACGGCGAAAATAAAAACGCGGGAAGGGAGACTACATAAATGCCATTTGTACAGGTCGCGGTAATGGCGCGGCGGGACCCGGACGGCACGCCCGGTCCGGCGATACCGCTATACATGGAGATGAGCGCGGAAGAGGCGGCACAAAATGAAAAATTTTACGACGATGCCGCGCGGCTGCTGGCAGAACGATACGCCGCCTTTCGCGCTCGCCGTATGGCGGAGATCGAAGAAGAAAAACGGCGTGAAGCCGAAAAAGCCGAAAGGCGAATATCAAGGGAGAAAACAAAATGATAAACAATGATGTACCGATCGGGCTTTGCCCGAGGTGCGGCGGCGCGGGAACGCCGGTGCGCAGGGTGCTTGGCGAGTTTGACTATTTTTACACCGTCGAGTGCGAGCGGTGCGGGGCGCGTACTTATAGCTTTTCAAGCGCATGCGAGGCTCTGCGGGAATGGAATGCCGGGAATTTGCGTCCCGGTTTCGGGCGAAAGGAGGATATGGCATGATAAGCGTCAACGATGTTACAGGCAAGCGGCACGGCGGACGCATCGGGAGCCGTGCGGAGCGTCTTAAGGGCTGTCAATACCCCGACATAATATGCGACAGCGACTGCTCAAACTGGGCGATATGCCGCGCGCTGCGCGCCGAACGCTCGGCGCTCGTGTCAAAATATCGCCTTGTACGTCAGCAATATGCGGAGCTTGCATCGCGCTTTGATGCTCGTACACCATGCGATTTTTGCCGCTACGACAGCATGCCGCCGGATGAGCGTCCGTGCCGGGACTGTCCCGCCGAAGCGAGAGGCGGCTGACATATGCCGGATAAAAAAACAAGGGTATTACCGCGCGCATACCTCTCACGGCTTTGCCCTTGCCGCGAATGCACCGAGAGGGCGGTCGGATGCCGATCCGGCTGTGCGCGATGGGCGGAGTGGTCCGCAGCCTGGGAAGCGAGTAACAATGCGATATTCCGCGGCCGCGAAGCCGGGCGCGATCCCGCCATGATAACCACGATACGATTTACAACCAAAAAGATACTAAAAAAGCATTGATAAAACGGGAAGGATGACTACACAAATGGAAAATGAAATGATCGCAAAGGCTGTTGACAAAATCGACAGCGAGGCGGCAAAAGCCGCCGAGAAAAACAAGGCTCTTGCCCCGGCATACGATGCCATTGCATCGATGCTGCGCGACGCAGTGCGCGGGAACGCACGTGCGTGCGAATGTTGCCTTGACACCGCAAAGACAGTCGAGGGAGCATACGGCGCAATGAGGAGCGCGGCTGAAAAGAAAAAAAGCGGAAATTGCGTTGTGATAGCACCGGATGAAGCCTTCGGTATCATCGCCAAATACTACGGCTTTGATGCCGCAGAAGCTGCCGAGAGCGCGAAAAACACAGAATCGCAAGCGATTGCGAATCCCGGCGGCGACGTTGAATCGCTGTTTGACCTTTTGTAATGGAGGCACGCCATGATACCGATAAAAAAACTTGCGGGCACACCGCGCATACCTGCACCGGACGACGCCGAGGTATCGCGGCTGCTTGAGCAGTCATGCCGGTCGCGCATTTTTGCCGTCGGCGGCGAGCACACAGTAGGCAATAAAACATACGGCGAAATTACATATTACCATCTAAATATCACGCTAAATATCACGCGTCAGAAAAAGACCGAAAGCAGAACGCTTGAACCCGTATTGCGGGTATTCCTCGCTCTTGACGGGGGTCACGCGACTGTGCGCGACGGCGAGGATCACGCGCGGAGCGGTGAGATCGGCAACATCATAGCGCGCAAATTTTATACAGGCGGGCAGATACTGCACACCGAATCAGCTTTTGCGGCGGGAATGAAATATCTCGGGTGCGGCGAGACCGATAATCCGACTGTATATATTGACATGCAGATCGAGCGCAAAAGAAATGCACACAATCAGGCGCTTGCACGCACAGAGATGTCTTTGATGCTTGAGGCTTTTGCAAAACTGCCGGAATACAGACTTACCGCATCGGACGAGACGTTTATACGCCGGAATGTGATATCGGAGCGGTTTCTGTTTCGTTTCTCGAAGAAGGTTCTTGCCGACCCGATAACCGGTTTAAGGCAGCTCGAGGATTTTGTCTTTTGTGCGACCTGCGGCGCGATCGAGTGGACCGATCCCCGTGCCGGAGAATACAGGCACGGAGCGCGTGCTGTTTGCCCTGCGTGCAGTACGACCGCAACAGTGTACGACATCGGCAGATCAAAAAACACGCTGTGGCGGCAGGGCGTTGTCGAAATTGCCGCCGCGATCGATGATCACACGCTCATGCTTTGCGATTTTATCGTGGCGGTGGATTACAGTACGATATCACGCGACAATATGACTTTACCGCCGCTGGTAGCAACCCGCAGAACGCGGCGGCTGATAGATATAAGCTCCGGGATAATACGGCGGTATGAGCCGACAGCGCAATGCAAGGCAGGTTATTATCGGGTAGTACACTCTCCCAAGACGTCCGGGGCGGTAGATGAATGTACACGTGCGCCGGCTTACTCAAGTGGTCCTAAGCCGTGGAGAGGCATAAACGGTATATGGCTTATGCACGACGGCGGCGGGCTTGGGTTGGGAGATTTGCGGTATGCGGATCTTCGGGCGGTATTATCGGGCGAAAAAGGCGCCGCGAACACCGTCAATATAGGATTCAGAAATCTTGCAGAAATCATATTGAATTATATTAACGCCCCGCGGGTCTATGAGATGATGGCAAAATGCGGAGGTGCAAGGTATCTAAGCATGACACCGCGCGAATTATACGGGATCGGCATCAACACGGGCGGAAAAACGCCGCGCGAGGTTTTCGGGGTCGAAGCCAAGGTAGCACGGACGCTGCTTGATATCAATAATCCGCGATGGTATACAAAAATGCGCGAGGCGGTGCAGTCCGGCGTACCCGCCGAATGTTTGTCTATGCTTGGGGTATGGTTTGAGCACTGCGATGACGGATACAAAAAAATAAAGCACATTGCGCTGCTCCCTGCCAAAGCAAAAGAATACGGGTATGACATGGATAGCTACCGTGACTACATCGGACAGGCTATAAAGCTGGGGTACAATCTCGGCGACAAATACTACGAGTTCCCGCGCGACCTCGAAAAAGCGCACATGGACGCAACAGCCGCGATCGTGCTTAAAAACGACCGCGAGCTGCAAGTCAAGGTTGAAAAACGCCTCCCCGCCCTTGCGCCCTACGAATACAGCAACGGCAGGTTTGTTATCCGCCCGGCGCAAAGCATCGCGGAGCTTGCCCTCGAAGCCGACGCGCAGCGCAATTGCGTATATAAAAATTACAGCCGCCTTTATGCC
>CATYWI010000007.1 GCA_958414155.1 uncultured Anaerotruncus sp.
GAATATCTGATTTAATACGCGGTATATACCACGGCAACAAATGAATTCTAAAATTTATCATTATAAATAATTTCATAGATACGGTCCCGCCGACCGTATCCGGAGGTATTGATGCTAACATTAAAGGAGATAAGAAAAAGCTATGTCACGGGAGCCACGACCGTCGAAGCACTGAAGGGCGTGTCACTCTCATTCCGCGACAGCGAGTTCGTGTCCGTTCTCGGTCCCTCGGGCTGCGGCAAGACGACGCTGCTGAACATCATAGGCGGACTTGACAGATACACATCCGGTCAGCTCGAAATAAACGGCAAGCCGACCGATTCGTTTTCCGACCGTGAATGGGATGCTTACCGCAACCATTCGGTTGGTTTTGTTTTTCAGAGCTACAACCTGATCCCACATCAGTCCGTGCTCTCAAACGTAGAGCTTGCTCTGACGATATCCGGCGTTGCCCGCGCCGAACGACGCCGCCGTGCCAAGGCGGTGCTTGAGCGCGTCGGACTCGGCGATCAGCTCGAAAAAAAGCCCAATCAGATGTCGGGCGGACAGATGCAGCGCGTGGCGATAGCGCGTGCGCTCGTGAATGACCCCGACATTCTGCTTGCAGACGAGCCGACGGGCGCGCTCGACTCCGAAACGAGCGTACAGGTAATGGAACTTCTGAAGGAGGTCGCACGCGACCGCCTTGTGATAATGGTCACGCACAACCCCGAGCTTGCCGAGAGGTATTCGACGCGGCTTGTCCGGCTGCTTGACGGCAGGATAATCGACGATTCCGACCCTTACGAACCGTCGGCAGACGAAAAGCGACGCTCCGATGAAAAGCGCGCGGGAAGCGACGCAAAAAAGAGCGCGCGACAGAGCGGAAAGACCTCTATGTCCTTCCTCACGGCGCTGTCACTCTCGCTGAACAACCTTATGACCAAAAAGGCGCGCACACTGCTGACTTCATTCGCGGGAAGCATCGGAATTATCGGCATTGCGCTGATACTGTCGCTCCAGACCGGCATTCAGGCGTATATTTCGCGAATGCAGGAGGACACGCTGTCCTCCTACCCGATAACGATAGAGGCGGAAAGCGTTGACATGACAAGCCTCATCGCCTCGATAGGCGGGAGCCGTCCGAATAGCGACGTTATAGAGCACGAGGACGGCAAGATATATGCCAACAATATCTATACAGAGCTGGTAAACACGATGCTCTCCGAGATACGCTCAAACGACCTCGTGGCATTCAAAAAAATACTCGACGACACAGACAACGAATTTGCGCAGTATGTCTCATCGGTGAAATACACGTATGATATCGATCTCAACGTTTACAGGAACGATACCGCGGAAGGACTTATAAAGGTAAATCCCAGCCCTCTGCTTGCGAAAATGATGTCATCTGCCGGCGCGTCTCTCACGCAGGAGATGAGCGGCATGGCGTCCACTATGTACCGCATGAATGTGTGGGAGGAGATGATCGACGACGAAGCGCTGATGCATGCGCAGTACGACTGCATCGCGGGACGCTGGCCCGAAAAATACAATGAGGTCATGATAGTCGTTGACAAAAACAACTCGGTGAGCGACCTTGTGCTTTATACCCTCGGCATAAAGGACCAGGCACAAGCCGTAAAGATGTTTGAGCAGATGATGCGCGGCGAAAAGATAGAGACATCCGACTCGGTGTATTCATATGAAGATTTTCTCGGACTCAAGTTCACCATGCTGACGACGCCGGACGGCTACGCGTACAACGAGGAAAGCGGCATCTGGGAGGATATCAGCGGAGAGGGCGACAAGAACGGCGAAAAGAACACCGAACGGCTTGAAGCGGCGCTCGCTGAACGCGGTGTTGAGCTGAACGTTGTCGGAATAATACGTCCGAGCGCAGAGGCGGTAGCTTCCTCGATAGGCGGCTCGGTGGTCTACACATCGGCTCTCACACGCGAATATATAAAGCGCACCGAGGACAGCGCGGTCATAAAGGCGCAGATAGCCGACCCGGACACCGATATCCTCACCGGTATTCCCTTTTCACGTTCTGAAGGCTCGGAGGTGACGATAGAGGACGTCATGGCATATATTGCCACGCTCCCCGAGGAACAGCGCGCCCAGCTTGAAGGATATATCGCCACAATGACAGAGGAGCAGGTGGTGGCTATGTTCAAGCAGTATATTCCGACGACGGACGCTACCTACGAGGGCAACCTGAAAAAACTCGGCAGGGTTGCGCTCGACTCGCCGAAAACGATAAGCATTTACGCAAAAACGTTCAGCGACAAGGATAAAATATCCGAGCTGATCGAAGCCTACAACAAAAAGGTCGAGGGTGAAGGACACGACGAGCTTACGATAAAATATACCGACTATGTAAAGCTGCTCATGTCCTCCATCACCACGGTCATCGACGTCATCTCCGGCATTCTTATCGCTTTTGTTGCGATATCTCTTGTGGTATCTTCGATAATGATCGGAATAATCACGTATATATCGGTGCTCGAACGCACAAAGGAGATCGGCATCCTTCGCGCCATGGGCGCATCGAAGCAGGATGTATCCCGCGTATTCAATGCCGAGACCTTTATCGTGGGCAGCGTTTCCGGTTTGATCGGTATCGGCATAACGCTCATATTGCTGATACCCACAAATATTGCAATCCACCATTTCTCCGGAATGGAGAACATCGGCGCGGTCCTTCCGCTTCTCGGCTCGCTCGGGCTTATCGCAATAAGCATCCTCATGACGCTTATTGCGGGACTTCTCCCCTCCCGACTTGCGGCTAAAAAGGATCCCGTCATAGCCCTCAGAAGCGAATAAAAAACACACAAAGAGGCTGTTAAAAGCGCACTGCTTTTAACAGCCCTCTCGGAAATGAAGGCAGAAGGTCCTATCATTTTTTCAGGGTGTGCTTCGCTGCGGCGAAGCACACCCTGAACTTTATTATATACAATTTTCATTAAAGCCGAACGGCTGTGGCCGGTTCGCCGCTCACTGCTTTACGTAGAATGTTTGGCGCGGTCCGGTGTCGTTCATAAGCGTATCCGGCGAGCGGAATTTTACCGCAAACAGCCATGTATCGTAAAGATCTCCCACGCAGCCGCCGAGATGCAAGGCAAGCATTATGCCCGCCAAAATACGGTCAAGTCCGCTCCGGCACACCAGCATAGGGATAAGAAATACCGGAATAAAGACGCAGAAAGGAGCCAGCAGCGCGATAAGAGCCGTGCGACGGTAAACATAAATATCCGGAACGCCGCAATATGCCACCGACAGTGTAAAACCGAATTTAAGTTTTTGCCGTGTTATCAGCCAATATGCCGCACCGTGAGTCAGCTCGTGCAGGACAAGATACGCCACGATGGTCACTATGAATATCAGATACCGTGAGAGTATATTTTCAAACACACCGGAAACATCCGCGCTTCCGTCCTTTATTCCGTCGAGCGGCCTCAAGACAGCCCAGAACAGCGCGATTGCCGCAGCGGTAACGATGATATTCGCCACATTCATTGCAAGGACGGTTTTTTTATTATCCTTGGCGTCAAAAACGTATGCGGCGCGGTAGCCATCCGGCAATGATGTCTCAAATGTTTTTTTCATTTTTTCTTCGGGGCTTCCGCATCGTTTTTCTCGACCGCGGCGGTGCGCGTGTTTATTTCACGGAAGATCGCCGGATCGAATTTGAATTTGCGGTCATAAGTCATAAGTCCGTTCTTTTCCTGCTCCACATCGTAAAGCTGGGTGTAGCAGAAGCCGAGGATGTATTCATTGTCAAGCAGTGCGTCGGTAAGTCCGCGGTAACGCGAGATGAACTCCTCCTCTGTGGCGGGTCCCTTACCGTAGCCCCAGCCCGCTTTACCTTCGGGCATCCAGCCTATTCCGCCGTATTCGCTGACAAAAACGGGCAGTCTGCCGTCGTACTTCTGTCTGTTCCTGCGGGCGGCATTGCGCTGTATCTGGTCGTTGATGATACCCTCGGGTATCTTATCGTAATATGTGCGGAAAAGTTCGGGATTCTGCTCGTAATCGTGTACGTCGAAAATATCTGTCTCGACATGATAGTTTCCGCTCGTATCTATTACGGGGCGTGTGGGATCAAGCGCTTTTGTCACACGGTAGACCGTTGAAAGCACGCTGTTATCCTGCGCTCTGCCGGCATAGTCCCACGTTTCGTTGAAGGGGCACCACCCGATCACAGACGGATGACTATAATCGCGTGCGACAGCCTCGAGCCATTCCGGGAGGAAGTGCTGTATCTGTCCCGCCTCCGAAACATTGAGTCCCCAGTTTGCATGCTCGCCCCAGCAAAGATAGCCGAGCTTGTCCGCCCAGTAAAGGAAGCGCGGTTCAAACACCTTTTCGTGCAGTCTGGCGCCGTTGAAGCCCAGCTCCATTGATTTTTCAATATCGCCGCGCAGGTCGTCGTCCGTCGGCGCGGTGTATATCCCGTCGGGATAAAAGCCCTGGTCGAGTACCCATCTGCCAAACACGACTTTGCCGTTGAGCCTGAGGACGCGCCCGTCAAGGCTGACGCTGCGCAGTCCGAAATAGCTTTCGGCGCTGTCAAGCACCGCTCCGTCGCGGCGCACCTCAACGCTTACGTCGTAAAGGTTGCCCTCTCCGACATCCCAAAGATGACGCTCGGAGAGCGGTATCGCAATGTTGACCGTACGTGCGGTAATGCCCGAAACATCGGCGCTTCCTACCTCCCTGCCGTCAAACGACACGCGAACCGAAAGCCCCGCACCGCGGAAATCGCCCTCAAGCACAAAGCCCGCCGAGACGGATACCGACGGCACGTCGGGTGTGAATTTTATTTCCTTTATGTAGCAGTTCCCCACTGCTTCCAGCCACACAGTCTGCCAAATACCGGTCGTGCGGGTATAGAAGCATCCGTAGGAATTATACTTTGCGCTTTGCTTGCCGGCAGGCTGGTCATGCGAGCGGACATCATCATATGCGCAAAGCGATATCATATCGCCCTCCCACGTGAGGAATTCCGTTATATCGGCAGAAAACGGCGTGTATCCGCCGCGGTGCTCACAGACGCGGGTACCGTTTACAAAAACGATCGCATGATAATCGACAGCCCCAAAGTGCAGGATGATGCGTTTACCGCGCCACACCGCGGGGATATCGACCGCGCGTTTATACCACACTGAAGCTATAAAATCTCTGTTTCCAATGCCGGAGAGCCGGCTTTCGGGACAAAAAGGAACATTTATTTTACCGTTTAAGGTATAATCGTTGGCATAAAAGCCACGCTCCATGCCGCTTTGGGCGTTGTCGGCTTCAAACTGCCACTCACCGTTAAGGCAGAGCCATTCCTTACGCACGAGCTGGGGGCGCGGGTATTCGTTTCTGGGAACCGTCATATCATTGGTCTCCTTTTGCTTTCAAGTTTATTTTCACAAGCGTGGATTGTTCAAGGCAGATGCAGTACGGCCTTGAGGCAATCCGATATTTATTATAACATATTATTTGCAAAGGTCAACGGTTTTCGGCAAAAATCGCAGAAAAAATGCCGTCGTCAGTCGCGCGGTTAAAAAAGTATTTGCGGCATAAAAATTTGTGTTTTTGCTATTGAAACGGTGGTTTTTTTCTGATATAATATTCAGCAATACATAAAGTAAGGAAGTGTATACTTATGAGCACACTCGGAAATATTCTCTGGTTCATATTCGGCGGACTTGCGGGCGGACTCGGCTACGTGCTTGCGGGATGTCTCTGGTGCATCACCATAATCGGGATACCGGTCGGCGTACAGTGCTTCAAGCTTGCGGGAGTCGCGTTTTTCCCCTTCGGAAAGCAGATAAACTACGGCGGAGGAGGCTTTTCCTTTATCGTGAACATCCTCTGGATAGTTCTTTTCGGCTGGGAAATGGCAATAGGCTATCTTGTCCTCGGACTTCTCTGGTGTATCACGATAGTCGGCATTCCCGTAGGTAAACAGTGCTTCAAGCTGGCTAAGCTCTCGCTCATGCCCTTCGGCACAACGATATCATGACCGATACAATTGCAAAGGAAGGAACAGTCGTAAAAATGGAAAGATACAGCTTTATACCGTTTGAGCAGGTCGATCTTGCCGACGGCTTCTGGCGCGACAGATACGAAATCAACCGAACGGTATCAATTGAAAACGTAAAAAAACGCTTTGAGGAGACCGGGCGCATGGATGCGCTCAGATTCAATTTTCTCAAAACAGGCAAGCGCCCGCATATTTTTTATGATTCGGACGTTGCAAAATGGATGGAAGCAGTAGCATACCTTTACTCAAAGGACCGCGACTCTATGCGCGACAACATAGCGCTTTGCGAGGAGCTTATCGACTGTATGGAGCGCGCGCAGCGTCCGGACGGATATCTCAATTCAGCGCACCAGCAGCTGACTCCGGAGGGCATTTTCATGCACCGTAGCGAGCATGAGCTTTATTGCGCCGGACATCTCATAGAAGCGGCGATAGCATATCATAAAGCCACGGGCAGGGCGCGTTTTCTGCGCATAATGGAGCGTTACTGCGACTGCATAGAACGCGCATTCATTACCGAAAAGACAGCCGCCTTCACAACTCCGGGTCACGAGGAAATAGAGCTTGCCCTTATAAAGCTCTACCGCCATACCGGGAAGCGCAAATATCTTGACATGGCGCGCTTCTTCCTTGAGAACCGCGGCAAAGCCGAAAACGAAAAATATGCACAGGACGATAGCCCGCGCGGCTGTCAGGACGACGTTGATATTTACGACTTGCGTGAGGCGAACGGGCACTGTGTGCGTGCGCTTTACTATTACAGCGGGATCGCCGATCTTACCGCCGAGACAGGCGATGAGCGTCTGCTTGCGAACCTGCGTTCGGTGTTTGACGACATAACCGGGCACAAAATGTATATAACCGGCGGGGTCGGCTCCGCGTACCGCGGAGAAGCATTCACGGTGGCGTATGATCTGCCGAATTTCATGGCATATGCGGAAAGCTGCGCAGCTCTTGCGATGGTCTTCTTCTGCACGCGTATGCGTGAGCTTGACCGCGATGTGCGCTTCTCGCACACAGTTGAGCGCGTGCTTTTCAACGCCGCGCTTTCCTCTACCTCGCTTGACGGCCGGTCATTTTTCTACACAAATCCGCTTGAAATAGCGCTTGAGCAGTACGACCGCGAGGTTGGACTGCCCGAAAAAAAGCGCGAGCGTTTGCCCGCGCCTGAGCGCGTCGAGGTCTTCAGCTGCTCCTGCTGCCCGCCCAACATCAATCGCTTCTTTTCGGAATTCGGCGGCTACATCTGCCTCTCCGAGGATGGACATCTGACAGTGGACCAGTACATTCCCTCCGTGATACACAGCGATCTCGGCACTGTAATCATTTCAGGTGAATACACTGCCGACGGAAAAATGACGATAGCTTCCGAGGACTACCGCGCGGGCGTAATTGCCCTGCGCGTTCCGGAATGGTGCCGCCGTGCTCCCGTATACCGGCTCAACGGTTCCGCGATAACACCCGACGTGCATAACGGATATGCATACTTCAACGTCGGCAGGTGCTTTACCGTTGAAGCGGACTTCCCTATCGAAGCGGCGTTTGTCGCTGCCGATCCTATGGTACGCGCCGATGCGGGGCGCATAGCGCTAACACGCGGACCGGTGGTATACTGCATAGAAGGCGTTGACAACGGCACGAGACTGAACCGGATATCCGTCGATCCCGCGTCCGCGGCGTCCGCCGTGATCGGCGGCGGCGACTTCTGCGGGGTACCCGACATCACGCTCCCCGCGTTCCGTGACACCGCAAAGGCGGAAGGACTTTACGTATCCGCCGACGCGATAGAAAAAGAGCCGATAAGCGCAAGATTTATTCCCTACTTTGCCTTTGCCAACCGAGGCAAAAGCGATATGCAGGTGTGGATCCGCCGGGCATAAAATAGTACAAAAATATGGGGCTGTTAAAAAATCGATTTTTTAACAGCCCACGGGAAATGCCGGTCAGTATTGCGGCATTTTTAATGCGATCTTGGTCGGTTTTGACCGCAGTATCTGTTTTTTCGATTTTTTTGCAGCAAAACGGCGGCGTTCAGCCGCCGAGACCAATGTCGTCGGGTTGTTAAAAAACTCACGTTGAGTTTTTTAACAACCCGTCTTTTCTTCCGTAATATCCCGCCAATACGCACTGCTCTATCACCGATATCATCATATCAACGGGATCGCGGCAGTCGTCTTTGAGCCATTCCCCCACGACAGCCGATATTCCGTTGAGATAATACGCCATCATGTATTCGCGACGGTCGGCGGGCACACCAAAGCGCGAAAGTATCGGGTCTATTATGCCGCGAATCATATTCAGCGTTCCGTGCGTATCAAATGCATCCGGCATCCGCATTGCCACCGCATAAACGCGGCGGTTCTGCTTTACAAATTCAAGATACGGCGCAAGGTACTCCGGCGTAATGAACAAAAACTCGTCGGTCCCCGCAGTGACGATGCGCGAGCCGATATCGCTGTGCTCGCGTCCGAAGCACTCCCAAAACTTTTTCTGCAGAGCGCCGACGCTTTCATCAAGCAATTCGCGCGTATTTTCGTAGTGAAGGTAAAAGGTCGAACGGTTTACTCCCGCCGCCTCGCATATCTCCCTTACGGTTATAAATTCGAAATCCTTTTTTCAAGCAGCGCGAGCAAAGCCTCATCCATGCGCGCGGCAGTATTGAAGTATTTGCTTTCGTTCCTGTTCATGCCCATTGCAGCAGCCTCCTGCGTCAGCACGGTTTTACCGTCTGTTTCCTTCATTACGTATCTTTTTTGAATATACGGACATCCGCACCGAAAATATTATCACAAGCACAAACACACCTGCACCGGTCAGGGCGTTCATCA
Organism: uncultured Anaerotruncus sp.; assembly: GCA_958414155.1. Next base: position 8,848 of record CATYWI010000007.1, read on the forward strand.
TAAACCTGTATTCGATATCATCCGGCGAAAAGCGCGCAAGGAGTGCAGTCTGAAGTCCGAGCAGTGACATTGACGCGGAAATGCAGTCTATCATTTTTGCGCCGTGAACAAGCGCGCCGGTCCCGGCGCGCGTTCCGACAAAGTTTATTATCGAAACGACTGCGATATAAAAAGTGTGGAGCGCCGAAAGATATATCATCGAACCGGGGTAATTGTATGAGCTGTTTTTCATCACCATCCGGAATATCATCACACCCATAGGCACATTGAGCAACAGCACAAGACGCGATATCTTTTCCATGCACCGGCGCTCATACTCAGTGCGGTCACTGCGTCCCGCCGCACGGCGGAAGCATACCGCAACGCATGCTTTTAATGCGGCGAGCGCAGCATAGTAAAATGCTATCGACAAAAACCATACCGACGACAGCCGCAGACCGGTAAAAAATCTGAACGCCGCATATACGGCGTTGGCGGCGATGCCGCGAAGCATCACCGCGCTACGGCGGAAATCCCCGTCGCACGCCATTCGCCGCGCCGTTTCGGTACTGCCGAGCTTGCGGACAAGTCTGCTTTCACGCACAGACGTGCGCAAGTGCGCTATCGCGTCGGGAAGCCCCACGCACAGCGCAGTGAGCGAATATGCCGCCAAGGGGTACACCGTGCACGCGATCCACGATGAGCTGTCCACCAACCAAAGAAAGTAAAACGCAAGCGGGAACGACACAAGCGACAGCACCGCGGGCAGCCACGGCGCGGGATGCAATATGCGGTATGCGGCACGCCGCCACACCTCGCGGTCCAAGGCTTACTTTTCCTCGCTTATATCGCGCGCCAGCTCGATTATCTCGTAAGCGTATTTCTGCTTGCCGCGCGCAAGTATTTTGCGGTAGATCGGAAAATCAGCGCCCATTCCCGCCATGCCGAGGATACCGACTGCTATACCCGCTACCATCATTGCCATACTGCCGTCGCCTATGACCTTCATTGAAAGGCACATACCGCCACCGAATACGAGGGCGGAAACGATCCCGAGCGTATAGGTGAAAACCGTTGCCGGCAACTTTGCTTTGGCATCGAGTTTACGAAGCGCCACGACCTTTGAAGTCTTTTTGGGGGCGTACTCATTTGCAAGCTGTTCTGCGTAGATCTTATCTGTGTTCATGTTCTGACCCTCCCTTTTTTCTCTGTGCCATAATGATACACCTGAAAAAGGTCGGACGGAACAACAAAAAGACGCATTTTTGTCTATTTGAATATTAAACGCTAACGCAAAAAAATAAATCATGCGGATGCAATATTATTATACCACCGGACTGTACGGCGCGCAATCATTTTTACTGCTCATATGTTGCATTTTTCCGCATTATGCGGTATAATTGAGCCGTAAGATCAAAAAACATGGGAGAGCATCATGGAATACATTCTGATAACCGGCGCGTACGGCGGAATGGGCAGCGCCGCCACACGTCTGCTTGCCGGGCAGGGATACGGCATATTTGCGCTTGACAGGCAGGTGGGAGCGCCGGGAGAAAACATTATACCGATAGAAGCAGACATTACGGACGAGGAAAGCATCGCCCGCGCCGCCCGACAGGTGCGCGAGGTAACCGACCGTCTTTTTGCCGTGATACATTTTGCCGGGATATACATGCTTGACTCGCTTGCTGAAATGGACAGCGCGGAGTTCCGCCGCATATTCGATATCAATGTAGAGGGAGCCTTTCTTGTAAACAAAGCCTTTATACCGTTTCTCGGCAACGGCAGTCGCATTATTATAACGACGAGCGAGCTGGCGCCGCTCGATCCGCTCCCCTTCACCGGCATTTATGCCGTAACAAAAGGTGCGCTCGACAAATATGCGTATTCGCTGAGGATGGAGCTGCAGCTTCTCGGGATCACGGTCTCGGTCATCCGCGCAGGCGCGGTGAAAACGGGAATGCTCGGCGCTTCAACCGATGCGCTTGACCGCTTTTGTCAAAGGACCCGGCTGTACCGTTACAATTCCGAGCGGTTTCACAGCATCGTTGACAGCGTGGAAGCCAAATGCATTCCGCCGGAGCGGATGGCAGGCAAAGCGGCGGCTATATTGAAAAAGAAAAAGCCCGCATTTGCATACAGCATAAACCGCAACCCGCTGCTGCTCATGCTGAACGCCCTGCCTCAAAGAATGCAGCTGTGGATAATACGCCGGGTGCTCAAATGATCGCAAAGCGGCAAGGTAAAAAATAAACGAGGTATCTTAAAATGACCGAAATTATCGCGCGGCGCGAATTTTCGCCGCTCTACATAGGACTTGACATTGCTTTCCTTTTGCTTTTTGCGGGACTTTTACTCATGAAAAAGAAATACATGACCGTGCTCGTCGGCTCTCTTGCGGGCTTGCTTTACATGCTCGTGGACTTCGGCATTTTTCACCTTGTATGTCATTCGCGCAGTATATCGGACGGGCACAGTCTTTTCTGGGTGCTTCTCTGGATGTCGATGAGTTACGGTTTTACGAATTTTGCATGGATATGGCTGTGGATGTCAAAGGACCGGCATTTGTTTGAATGGTCGTTCCTCATACTTCTTTGGTGGTTCGTCTGTCCGGAGCTTACAAAAACCTTTGCGCCAGACGGCATGACCAACATAGTAATACAGCGAACGACCGGCGAATATCACGGCTACATGGCGCTGATACTGCTCGTCGGCTACCTCTGGCTTATCGTGTGGAACCTGCGCGTCTGTGACCGGCGCGGGCGGATAAACATACCGTGGCTGCTTGCCATAGGGATACTTGTACAGTTCGGCTGGGAAGCGGGACTGCTCATAGGCGGAATACGTTCGGCAGGCTTTGCCACGCTCGGCGAAAAGCTGCGTCCGCTCATCGTCAATTCCCTGCTTGAAACAAATCTCGGGATGCCGTATATTTACCTGATATTTACCGCATATACGGCAAAATTCACCGAAGATATGAAACGCCGCGCAGATAAACTTTCACTCACCGCACGTATACGCGAAAACAATGCGGAAAAAGTAAAATAATTTTCAAAATACGGCTGCTGCAAAATGTGCAGCAGCCGTAAGTTTATATTTATTTTTTTTGATTGTATTGCAAAGACTGTCTGTACTGTTCCGCTTCCGGGATGTCAATCCACTCAACGGTTTTATCGAAATTTTTACGCACAACTTCCTTTATTTCATCCAAACTTACTCTGAAAAATTCTCTGCGAGGATTTACCTTATTAATTTTTCTGTCTTCAAATGCAGTGTGAAGAGCGCTTTCAAGTTTAGGCGCGTCTTCTGTAA
>CATYWI010000008.1 GCA_958414155.1 uncultured Anaerotruncus sp.
ATATGTACTTGTCTCTGTCGTTCATTTTACAATTCCTTTGCTATTTTATTGAATCGATATTATCTGAAGGGCGTGTTCCGAAACTCCCGCGTCTGCCACGGATGTTATCATATACTTCCCCACCGAGCATGATTCGGGAACAATGCCGTTACTCACTCGATCTGATAAAGTCTGACCGAAATACACAAACGCTGAACCATTTTTCCAGTCAAGCTCAAAAGTTGGATCGCAGAAATATTTTTCACCATTGATAGTCACAAGATTCCACGCATGACCTTCGTCGCCAACACTCCCTGAAGCCTCGGTATTCTCTATTCCCACCTGTGTCAGCAGCTGTGAATACGCTGCAGCAAACGTCACGCATATTCCGGTTTTCTTTACATACGCATAGTATGGCTCAATATTTTTACGGGTTTCCGCAGCTACTTTATCGTAGCTCACTGCCGTGCAGAGTGCGTGATAAACTATCTCTGCCTTCATTTGCTCGGACTGCCCCGGCTTTGCCGACTTAAGGTATCCGTTTATACATTCAAAAAGCTCTGCGGCTAACTTTTCCTGCTCAATACGGCTGACAAGATATTTGAGAGAAACTCCGCCATTGCCGGAATACTCACACTCGAATGTTACGCCGTAAAGCGGGAATTCATAATTAAGCACTGTTGGCAGCATCATTGCGTAATCATCGTCACAAGCAACAAAGTTCTTGTAACCGAGCACAGCGTCAACAACTTCAATGTAGACATCCGCAAATCCGTTGCCGAGTGACTCAAGAGCCTCGGTGGTGAGCCTGTAAGGATTGTAAACATAATGCCCGTTCTCGGTGCGCGGCATCATTTTGGACGGCAGTGGAACAGAGGGATCGTATTTTGTCTCGGGCTCTGTCACGGGCGGAGTGATATCAGGCTCGGCATGGCTCTTGCCGGCGGTGTTGCCGTTTTCTATGAAATAGGCGTGCAGATACGGCTTTTCAAAATTGCCGCGTATCGTCCGCAGTATACCACCGACAGTCACCTGTTTTCCGATATACGGCGTTTTGTCAATGCCGTCTATATCGGTGTCGAACATATCAAGCCGCGTGATATTGCTGAATTTCAGCACCGTATCACTGAGGAGCTCGGTGCATTCAATGTCGAGCACCTGATCGGGTACGAAATAAAAACAGTCATCTTTTTCGATTCTGCCTACAAGCACGACCCCCTCAGTGGTGGAAAAAGATATGCGCTCCGGCTCCGGTGCGGACGTGACCGGGGCCGTTGACGGCACATCTGGCGCCGCGGTGCTATCATCAGGCGTCTTCGGTCCCGCTGCAGACGTGACAGTTCCATCCGGCTTCGTGCCAGCAGTAGTGGTATCGGTATCTCCTCTGCCCAAGCTACACCCCGAAAGCACAGTGAAAATCACCGCCCAAAGGAGTAGCAGCGAAACTCGGGAGCGTATTCTTCTTATCATAATGACCGTCCTTTCCGCAGCACAAAAGTATTTGGAGAACGATGATAAGCTCATCAATCGACCATGAAATGTCGCGCTAAGAAATATAGGGTTTGTACGTTATAATTATACCACTGTTTTACGCACAAGTCAATCATTCGTTTTGCCTCAAGCAAACAAAAATTATTTTCTGCGTATCGCGCGGGCGATTGCCGCAACAGCGCCGTAAAGAACGCCCGCGACAGCCCAGATGATCCATGTATCTTTCTGCTTGACTCCTATTGCCGGAATAAACATAACACAAAGAAATACTGCCGTGACCAAAAGCCAATATACAACGCTTACCGTGCCGGTGATCCCCTTGCGGCTTTTTTCATCGCGGGTGAAGTCGCCTTCTTCAAGCAGTCTGTCGAGCGCCGCCTCGTATGTCCCGCCGAGTATAAACATAACGCACCCCATACCTGCGATCATAAGCAGCAGGCATACCGCTCCGACATACACGATATCGGAGGCTTCAAAGCAGACCGAAAAGAAAAGCGGAAGCGCCGAGCATATGCAAAGGACAGTCCCGGCGATATTGAGCCGCGTATACGTTTTACGAAAAGCCTTTTTGCGTTCGTTCACCATTCCGGTAACACCGTATTCGGTCTCAAAGGTCTGATCTTCAAGAAAATCAAATTCCTTTACGCCTGCGGCGCAGTAAATAAATATCGCGGTCCCGACAGCAACAAACAATATCAGAACACAAAGCCCGATACCGGCAGCTGCATTTTCGCTTATGCGTGCATTTTCCATACTGCTGATACCGCAGAGAAAAATAAGCACGACCGGCGAAAGTATACAAAGTAATGTCGCAAGTGCTATGCGCGGCGCTGCGGCACGGCGGCGCGCAAGATACTCCGTAGCCTCGGCAAGCGACACGCGCCTACACATCGGCTCGCTCGTATCCACCGCTATCTCCGGCTCTTCGATATCATCTTTGAGCAGATAATCGGTAGATACATTGAAAATACGGCTCATCTGCAGTATCTTATCCATATCGGGGACCGACTGCGCCCCCTCCCACTTTGAAACCGACTGTCTTGTTACTCCGAGCTGTTCCGCAAGCTCCTCCTGCGACCAGCCGGCTTTTTTACGCTGAAAAATAATTTTGTCTGCCAATATCATAGTCAACCTCTCATCCGGGCGGCATGCGCCCCTGTAATGTCATAATGATACCCCATTTCACGGTTGCGGGCAAGCAACCGGACTGTATAATTTGTCACCCGGCGGTTGCATCGCTCACTTTTGAGCTTTTTCAAGGCTTTTTCTCGCAAAACAGCCTGGCAACAAGCACATTACCGTCCATTTCCGTACCGGAAAGAACAAAGCCGTTCTTTTGATAAAATGCAATATTGTCTTGTTTATCAGCCGGAGTCACCAGGTCTATCTGGCTCCAATCCGGATGTGTATGCTTGAAATGCTCTATCGCCCTGCCGCCGATCCCACGACATTGATATTCCGGAACAACGCAAAGACAGCCGATATGATACGCACCGTTGCCTTTATCTTCTGCCGATATAACACCGACCGGCACATCGCCGCACATGATAAGCTCTTTCGGATAATTCTGTATTGAATACTCCATTCGTTCGACCGTGCGTCCGTAAGCAGGGCATTCGCCATAGCGCAGATAATCGGAACGGAAAGCGCGGTTATAAATACCGACAAGCAGAGCCGCATCCGAGCATTCTGCATGGCGGTATGTTATATCTTCTGCCTTTTATAGCGCTCATCACCCCACCACATGGGCATAAGCTCGCCGAGCGTAACGGTGCTGCGCGATTCGTAATCGACCATTATTTCGGTATATCTGTTTTTGGGCGATAACTGCATAAGAAGCTCGCGGCACGCGCCGCACGGCATTCCGCTGCCGCCTCCGAACGGAGCTTTATCGCAAAAAGCGATCATGCGCCTGACGACCAACTGACCGCTATGGTGATACATATCAAGTATCGCTACGCGTTCGGCACATAAATTCAGTACACCGCTGGCGCCCTCTATGCAGAACCCGGTGAATATTTCCCCGCTCTCGCTTTCAATAGCACTGACAACGTGATGCGCCTCAAAAAAAGGAGATATCATCTCCGGATGATATTCGGCTTTTGCGCGTTCATACAGTTCTTCCCATATATCCATTTTTCATTGCTCCTTAAGAAATTCATCAACGGCACGGTTGAAATCCTCCGGATTCACCATTGCGATAAAATGATCTCCTTTGATATATTTCAGACATGCGCCCGTTATGCTGTGCGCGATCAGCTCGGTGTGGCTGCGCTTTATCATATCGTGCGTCCCGGCAATGACCAGCACGGGCATATTTAATTTTTTCAACTCATCCGGACTTATGTGAGGTTCGTTTACCATAAGACCGAGGATCTCGGCATTGAGCCGCGCATCTTCGCTTTTTTCAACAAACTTCGATGCAATACGGAATCCTAACTCTATCGGTATTTGTATACGTCTTTTTACTCCGGAGGGATCGATGTTGGCTCCGTTCAGGATCAGCCTTCCGACCATATCCGGATGTCTCAGCGCAAAGATCAAAGCTATATTTCCCCCGTCCGAAAAGCCGAGTATGTGCGCCTTTTCCATCCCATGCGCTGTCATAAACATATAAAGATCATCCGCAAACCTTGAAAGCGTAAATTCTCCGTCACCGCGCGGAGACCTTCCGTGTCCGCGCGTATCGATAGCTATGACCCGGTATTCGCGGGAAAAATATTCGATCTGATATTTAAAATACATATGATCTTCGCCGTTTCCGTGCAAAAGTATAAGCGGAAAGCCATATCCGAATTCTTCGTAATACAGATCAGAACTCATATATTTAACTCCTTTTTAACAGGATCCGGGGCCGGCGCACTATGCGTCAGCCCCGGAAAATATATTCCTGTACCTATCAATAGAGCTTTGCTCCGGCAGGAATGTGAGGATCGACCATCAGCAAATGAAGTTTTTCCTCATCACCCTCGTGATGAACAGCCGATATCAGCATTCCGCACGATTCTATTCCCATCATCGGGCGGGGCGGAAGGTTTACTATCGCAATACACGTCTTTCCCACCAGCTCTTCCGGCTCGTAGTAAGCATGAATACCGGAAAGGATCGTGCGCTCTTTTCCCGTACCGTCGTCAAGCGTGAATTTGAGCAGCTTCTTGGACTTCGGCACCGCCTCGCATGCAAGCACCTTGACTGCGCGGAAATCAGAACGCGAGAAGGTTTCAAAATCTACGCTGTCGGCAAAAAGCGGTTCGATCTTTACATTGGAAAAGTCGATCTTTTCATCTGCCGCGGGTGCGGCAGCAACGGTCTCCGCAGCTTTCGCCGGCTTCTTTTCACCGCCGACAGATTTAAGCGTCGGGAACAGGAGAACATCTCTTATAGCGGACGAATTAGTCATGAGCATGCACATACGGTCGATACCGAATCCGACACCGCCTGTAGGAGGCATACCTATTTCAAGCGCGTTGAGGAAATCCTCATCGGTGTGGTTCGCTTCTTCATCACCCTGTGCAAGAAGTTCTTCCTGCGCACGGAAGCGCTCACGCTGGTCGATCGGGTCGTTAAGCTCGGAATATGCGTTTGCCATCTCCCAGCCGTTCATAAAGAACTCAAATCTCTCCACATATGCGGGATCTTCGGGCTTCTTCTTTGTGAGCGGAGATATCTCCACGGGATGATCCATTACGAATGTCGGCTGTATCATATGCTCCTCGGCAAACTCTTCAAAGAAAAGATTGAGAATGTCGCCCTTCTTGTGGCGCGCTTCAAATGCAATTCCCTTTTCCTTTGCAACAGCTTTCGCCTCGTCGTCGGAATGTATCTCGTTGAAATCAACGCCGGAATATTTCTTTACGGCATCAAGCATCGTGATCCGCTCAAAAGGCTTGCCCAAATCCATTTCTATTCCGTTATACGTAATAACGGTAGTACCGAGCACTTCTTTTGCCACATGACGGTAAAGCTTTTCGGTCAGATCCATCATACCGTGATAGTCGGTATACGCCTGATAAAGCTCCATGAGGGTGAATTCGGGATTGTGACGCGTATCTATGCCCTCGTTGCGGAACACTCTTCCGATCTCATATACCTTTTCAAGACCGCCGACAATAAGGCGTTTGAGGTACAACTCAAGCGATATCCTGAGCTTGAGATCCTCATCAAGCGCATTGAAGTGAGTCTCAAACGGACGCGCGGACGCCCCCCCGGCGTTGGAAACGAGCATAGGTGTTTCAACTTCAAGGAAGCCCTCGGAATCAAGGTATCTTCTAACTGCGCTGATTATCTTCGAACGCTTGATAAGTGTGTCCTTGGATTCCGGGTTCATGATAAGATCCACATATCTCTGGCGATAGCGCATATCCGTATTGGTAAGACCGTGGAACTTCTCGGGAAGAGTCTGAAGGCTCTTTGAAAGAAGCATGACGTCGGTTGCGTGTATCGATATCTCACCGGTTTTAGTCTTGAAAGCGGTGCCCTTTACGCCTACGATATCACCGATATCAAGCTTCTTGAAACCGCAGTACTCATCCTCACCGACGTTATCACGTGCAACGTATACCTGTATCGTGCCCATGAGATCCTGTACATGGCAGAACGAAGCCTTGCCCATAATACGCTTGGACATGAGTCGTCCTGCCACCGAAACTTCCTTGCCTTCAAGCGAATCGAAATTATCCTTGACATCGGAGGAATGATGCGTGCGGTCATATTTTGTTATTGCAAACGGGTCGTGTCCCTCGGCGCGAAGCTCTTCGAGTTTTTGACGGCGCACGACAACTTCACTGTTTGCGTTCTGATTGTCAGCCATTGTAAATATTCCTTTCAGTAGATCCTGACGATGCTCAGCCGTCAGTCATGCGACTTGGTTCTGGATACTTCGTCGATGCGGAGCTTTATCTCCCCGCCGGGAGTTTCGACGGCGACCGTCTCTCCTGCGCGTTTACCGATCAGTGCCTTACCGATGGGAGCAAGATCGGATATCTTGCCGCTCAATGGATCGGTCTCGTTGGAACCGACAAGGCTGTATTCAAAATCCTCTTCATCGGTAATGTTGTAGCCCTTTACCGTGGAGCCTACGCTTATAACCGAAAAGTCGATCTTGGATTCATCGATAATGACGGCGTTGTTGATCTTACCTTCAAGCTCTTTGATTCTCGCTTCGACCTTCGCCTGCTCGGTCCTTGCTTCATCATACTCGGCGTTTTCGGAAAGGTCTCCGAATGACCGCGCCACCTCTATTTCATGCACGACCTCTGCGCGGCGTACATTTTTCAGATAATCGAGTTCGGCTACCATTTCATTGTAGCCCTGTTGTGTGAATGTGAGCTTCTGTTCCTTGGACATTTTGCTTCTCCTTGTATATGCTGTTTTTAAGACTGAATTTATGCTGCCGGAGTTATGCCGATAGCCGCAAGCGCCGCATTCATCTGATTGTCCTCGGCGTCTGTGATAGCGTAGATGTTTTTATTTTTGAGAGATTCGTCAAGCTCTACCGAAACATCGGGGATTATTCCCACACCGTCATATCCTTCGGAGAGTGGGGGATAATACATGCGCGTCGTCATTTTAAGACCGCCGTCATATCCGAATGCGGAAAGATCATAAATGCTCTGCATAGTTCCCTTTCCGTACGTGACGGTACCTACGACCTTGGCTATTCCGTAATCCTTGAGAGCTGACGTGAACAGCTCGGCGGCGCTGGCGGTGCTTCCGTTGGCAAGGACCACGCATTTTCCCATTACCTTTGAGCGGTATTTGGCAATATCGCTTTTCGTGACGTTGCATGCCGAATACGCCGATTCCGCCGCATAGTTGACAACGCCGACCTTTGTTGCGTACTTTTTGGTTTCATCGCGTCCTGCGGTGCGGATAACGATATCGCCCTCGTTCAGCATATAGCTGAGGACCGCAGTGATAGAGGCAAGGTCGCCGCCGCCGTTGTAGCGGACATCGAATACAAAATATTCACACCCCGAGCTTATCAGCGAATCAAGCGCATCCGCAAACTGGTGCGGTGTCGTAAGATCAAAGCCTATGATTTTCACCACTCCAACGCGCGGATCGACCGCATTTACATGATGCAGCACAGACAAAGACTCGTACTTGCGGCGCGGTATGCTGAAGTTCATTTCTTCGCCGCCACGTTTTACCACAAACTCCGCCGTTGTCCATTCCTCGCCCTGCAGACGCTTGAGAGCGCCCTCAAAGCCAAGCTCTGCAACGGAAGTTTTTGCACCGTTCTCAATGACATAAACGATAAGATCGCCCGGTTGAAGTCCCGCATCAAGAGCCGCCGATCCCGGCATGATGCTCGTTATCTCTATCGCATTTTCCACTGAATTTTCAATGACCATAACTCCGATACCGACGCCTTTGCCTTCGTTATCCGAGTTCATGGCTGCAAATTCCTCTGCGGTGTAATAGCGCGCGTACTTATCGCCGGCTTCCTTTACGAACCAATCCATGAGTCCGGAAAAATCCGAATCGTCATCTATCGAAAAAAGTGCGTTTGTTGATAACAGCTCAAGGATCTTTTCAAATTTTGAATCGTTTGCTTTTGAATAATTCTGCTCGATCTCGACAAGCCTTTGCCTGTACATTGCCGAAGAAACGGCATACGCTCCCATAAACGAAAGCAGGATCGCTGCCAGCAGAACAAAAACAAGAACCGATACGGATATCTTCTTTGACATTTTTCAACCTTTCCAAATTTGAATGATCAACTCTTGGGAATTGATATGTAGTCAAGCGGTTCGACACGTCTGCCGTTCTTGCGGAATTCGATATGGAGATGATAGCCCGTTGTTATTCCGGTAAGACCGACGAGCGCTATCGTCTGTCCTTTTTTCACTATATCGCCTTTTTTGACCAGAAGCTGTGAGGCGTGACCGTAAATAGAAACGATATTATTGCCGTGATCTATCATTACACAGTTTCCGTAGCCGGATACGACGCCGGCAAGTATGACACGTCCGGTCTTCACAGCATATATGGGTGTCTTGTTAGGCGCCGCGATATCCATACCGCCATGCGTATCCTTATATCCGATCTCAATCAGGTTACGGTCCTCATTGAACCACGATGTGATACGGTTGTAATGCGTCGGTAGCGGCCAGATATACTCGGAATTATTGTTTTCGCGCTCCAGTGCATCCTGAAGCTCTTTTTCAGCCTCAAGCTGCTTGCGGCGCTCCTCTTCAAGCTGCTGGCGACGAAGCTCTTCCTCTATCTTACGCTGTCTTTCTTCTTCCTCGGCGATCATTCTCGCCACAAGGTCGTCAAATTCCTTATTGGCTGCCTTCTGCTCTTCCCTGAGCTTATCGGCAGCTGCCTTATCTTCTTTTATACGAGCCTCAAGCTCGACAAGCAGTGCAGCATTTTTTTCGTCCAGCTCTTCAAGCTCCGCTTCCTTGGCATTTACCTTTGCCGCAGCCTCATCGACCTTGGCACGGCTCGCCTCGATCTCCGCCTTTTTTTCGTCCAGCTCAATGCGAGCATCGTCCACGCGCTTCATAAGGCGCGTATTGTAGCCTATCATGCCCGAAACACGCTCTATGCGAGCCAGGAGATCGCCGAGATCCTCTGCACCGAGCAATATGGCGATATAGCTCGCCGAGCCTTCCTCGTAGGTCATACGCAGGAGCCCACGGAAATTCTCATAACTCTGTTCGTACTCTGCCTCAAGAGTCTCCGCCTCCTTGCGGCAGTTTTCCAGCTCCTCCTCAAGAGCGGTCCGCTGCGACATAAGAAGATTGAGCTGTTCGATGTAGATGTAATGCATACTGTCATAAAGCTCTTTGCACGCAAGTGCATCCGCTTTTGACTTTTCGGCATCGTTGATTTTGGTCGAAAGCTCGTTGCTCGCCGAGGTAAGCTCATTAAGGCGCTTGAGAAGTACTTCGCTCTCCGAGTTCTTTACATCATCGTATGTTACATCTTTGGCGGGAACGGCAAACGGCATCGTGACAAGCATTGCCGATGCCGCTACGAGCAGTGCTATCAATCGCCACGCGATACTCTTCGGCGCAATTGCTTCATCTGACTTTTTTGTTTTGAACATTTTTCTGAGACCTTTCTGTTTCGCACCGCACGCCATACAAAGCAATGCGCATTAAGGCAACGGAATTTTTACTTTTGCAGATTCCGTCTGAGCGACAAAACGCTCGCTGAAATACCTGTCAGAACACCGATGGCGATAAATCCGAGTATCAGAATGAGTCTGATATCTCCGAACGGAACAAATTCGATCATCTGCAGCTTTCCCGCAGCGCTGCCGATAGCATAGCGATATATGCCCTTACTGATAAGATAGCTCGCGACAGCGGAAAAAAGACCGATCATCACGCCTTCGATCAGAAAAGGCGCAACGATAAAGGCTTTTGTACCGCCGATATACCGCATGATATCTATCTCGGCGCGGCGCGAATGCACTGCCAGCTTAACCGTGTTGAATATAACGAAGAGGCTGACCATCAAAAGCAGAATGAAAAACCAAAGGAAAACGAACGATATACCGTTTTTAAGTCCTTCGACCTCATTGGCAAGCTCCAGGCGGTTATTCACCTTTGTCACGCCGTCGATCGAATGAAGTTCAAATTCGAGCGCACTTGCCCCTTCGTTGTCGTTATACGTCACAACGAACGAGTCTGGCAGCGGGTTGTCGCCGTTTTCTTCAAGGCGTTCAAACAGCTCCGGATAATCGGAATATGTTTTTTTCATATCCTCAAGCGCCTCCGCCTTGGATATAAAATCAACGCTTTTTACATTGTCAAGCTCTTTTATACGATTATAAACGCGGTTCACGTCCTCGCCGCTCATGTCGTAGTCAACAAAAACGACCATCTCGTTGAGCATACGCAACCGCGTAAGGTTGAAATTCAGATTTTTGAAAAGCAAGCCGAAGCATCCGAGCAACGTCAGACATGATGTCAGCACCAGCACGGATGCGACCGTCATTATACGGTTACGCCACATGCTCTGAAGCGCAAGCCATATAAAATAGAACGGATTATACACTCCGCGTCCGTCGGCACGCTCGCGTTTTATTGCCTTTGTGGCATCGGCGCCGGACGTTGCGGATATTTTTTTCTCGTCTTTCATTAGATAATTGTAAAACGCCTTTCTTCGTCTTTGACGTTAGTTCAGCAACGGTAAACGTCGAGTCAGCCTTCCGTCACAGGCGATGATGGGTCGGCTGATCTGTCGCCGATAACATGACCGTGTGAAATGTTTATAAC
>CATYWI010000009.1 GCA_958414155.1 uncultured Anaerotruncus sp.
CGGAGGCGCTCTTTATGCCCGAGGTGCGTTATCACCTCATCACCCTGCGCGATTCCGACCTTGACGTCGGCATCGTCCCCTCGCCCAAGTACGACTCCGAGCAGGAAAGCTATTACAGTTTCACCACCTGCTACGGCGTGACCTGCCTCGGCTTCCCGCAGTCCAACACCGGCGACCGTCTTGAGCGCGCCGCGTTCGTTGTTGAGGCAATGTCCGTCCAGTCGCTCACTACCGTTACACCCGCATACTTTGACGTTTGCATAAAGACCCGCTTTGCGCCCGATATCGAGGCATCCGGTACCATCCAGCTGATACTTGACGGTCTTTACACCGACCTTGCCGAGGCATATAAGTGGGGCGGACTCCGTGACAAGGTGCAGAATGCCGTAAAGGAAGGTCAGAACCTTACCACGAGCATTGCGACATCCAAAAAGATCGCGGAGACAGCTATCAAGCTGACGGTTGCGAACTGGCAGAAAGTCAAAAAGCTCGGCGCATAACGCCGCGCGTCTCCCGATAACAGCATTGGCAAAAGAGGTATTCTGAAATGAAAAATTCAATACCGCTGCGCGCAGCGGCATTCATCATCGCGCTTGTCCTCGCAGTCGGCGTGCTTGCCGGCTGCTCAAAGACCGGCAACGGTGACGGCACCTCGGACACAGGCTCCCCGTCAGCCACTACCGCACCCGAGGAGACAACGGCTCCTGCCGATACTACGCCCACAGCCCTCTCTGTGCTCGGAGAGAAGGACTTCGGCGGCGATACCGTCACCTTCTACTCCCGTTACTACGACGGACTGTGGAAGTCCGATCTTATCGCGACAGATGATGATACCGACACGCTCAAGGTCGCCGTTTACCGCCGCAACAAGTTCATCGAAGATGCATACAAGGTAAAGATCGATGAGATGCAGAGCGGCTCGGCATCCTTCCGCTCAAAGCTCGAAAACCTTGTTATGACCGGCGACGAGAGCTTTGACGCCGTTTATATGAGCGTTACCGATGCCGCCGAAAGCGCGCAGGCGGGTCTTTTCTGGGATCTGCACGATATCGGACGCATCGATCTTGAGGGCAAATGGTGGTCACAGTCCTGCAACAAGGCATGGTCCATCGCGGGCCGCCAGTTCTTTGCGGTCGGCGATATAACCACCATCGACAATATGGCGACATATTGCACCTTCTTCAACCGCAAGATCGTTGAGGCGAATCAGCTCGTGTCTCCCTACGACCTCGTAAAAAGCAATGAGTGGACGCTCGGCAAGATGTTTGAGATGATCGAGAGCGCATATGTCCCCGGTCAGAGCGACAACGAGGCGCAGGTATACGGTCTTTCCGCCGAGAACTCCTTCGGCTTTATGATGCTTATGGCGTCGGGCGAGCTTATCAGCCGCAACGATGAGAATGACATACCGCAGATAACCATAGGCAACGAGCGCAGCCTTTCAATCGCGGATATGCTCGTTTCAAAGACCGCCGGCAACAAGGCTATCTACCTTGGCGCCGACACTGCGATAATGAACAACTTCCGCAATTCGCAGTCGCTCTTTATGCCCGAGGTGCTTTATCACCTCATCACTCTGCGAGATTCCGATCTTGACGTCGGCGTTGTGCCGCTGCCCAAGTACGATCCTGAGCAGGACAGCTATTACAGCTTTACTACCGGCTATTGCATCACCTGCCTCGGCTTCCCGCAGTCCAACACCGGCGACCGTCTTGAGCGCGCCGCATTCATTACCGAGGCAATGGCTGTGCAGTCGCTGACCACGGTCACGCCCGCATACTTCGAGGTGTGCGTAAAGACCCGCTACGCGCCGGATATCGAGTCCTCCGGAATGATCCAGATCATTCTTGACACCATTTATACCGACCTTGCCGAGGTCTATAAGTGGGGCGGACTGCGCGACAAGGTGCAGAAAGCCGTTAAAGAGGGCGGAAGCATAACCACTATCGTCAACGCCTCCAAAAAGTCGGCTGACATAGCGCGCAAGCTCACCGTTTCCGGCTGGGAGAAGGTAAAAAAGCTCGGCTGACGGGATACGTCACATAAATAAAATGATCGCAGGCGGCGACGGAGGCTTGACTTGAGCCATCCGGCGCCGCCGTTGCTTTTGCCGCGGAAGACTTGACAGATGAAGATTAATGCTTTATAATAATATAAAGCCTGTGTGACGCGGCGTGCGACGCGGGCGTATATTCTGTATTTCAGAAAGGTTGGAACGATCATGAAAAAGAGATTCACTTTTGTTGTTGCACTTTGCATTCTGATGTCTTTGTGCCTTGCCTGCATACCCGCCTCCGCAGAGGACAGATATGCTTCCTCAAATGACGGCGAGCTTCTTTACACCGTCAATTTTTCCGGCGATGAGTTTTATAAGCCGGCAGTCACCAGCGGCGATCCGACGGTCGTCGTCGATCCCACTGACAGCGGCAGAGCCACTATTTCCACCAAGACCAACAAGTCCAAAAGCCGCTGGGGCGGAGAGATCACCTGCCTGCCTCTCAACGAGACTACCGCGTACACCATGTATTTTACGGTGACCCGCGATACGGTCGAGGGTGCTCTCGGCGTTTACGTGGATGATAATTACGGTGTCTACGGATATTCCTACAATCAGCGCTTCCTCACCGGTACGACCACTCTCAGCGGTCACAGCACCGTGGTTTACGCCGAGAAGAATGTCGATCTCATTTCAAACCTCAAAACCAATGGCGGACAGTTCCCGTCCGTTCAGGAACTTGCAATGGAGATCAACGGTCAGAGAAACACACTCAGGGTCTACATAAAGGACGACGGCGGAAACTGGGTGCTGCTTGACGAGACTCTTGACGGCGAGATACTTGTTTTCTACACCGAGCATCTCGGTCTTTTCGTCTATTCGTATTATGCGGATATGCCCGTTACCATCAGCGATGTGAACATATACAAGGGCATGTGCATCTCCGGCGAGAAGCTGGGACCTGTCGAGACCAAGCCGGAAACCACCCCCGAGACCAAAGCCGAAACGAAGCCGGAGACCAAGCCCGAAACAAAGCCGGAGACAAAGGTCGAGACAAAGGTCGAGACCAAGGCTGAGACAAAGGCGCCGGAAACTAACGCTCCCGAGGAGACAAAGGGCGAAAACAAAAAAGGCTGCGGCTCTGCCGTCGGCGTCGGCATCGCCGTCTTGTTGCTTCCCGCGGCTGCGGTGATCTGTCGTTGCAAAAAGCACTGAAGCCCCGCTCGGGCGCGGCGGCAGTTTTTCGGAGGATATGAAGGATGAAAAACACGGATACCGAACGCGAACGCGCCCGTAGGATAACCGATGTTCTTGCAGAGCGCTATCCCGAGGCGATCTGCTCGCTGCGATATGACGGAGAGCCATGGAAGCTCCTTATAATGGGCAGGCTTTCGGCGCAGTGCACCGATGCTCGCGTGAATATAGTTTCGCAGGAGCTTTTTGACCGCTTTCCGACGGCTCGCGCCGTTGCCGATGCGCCGCTTGAGGAGCTGGAGTCGATCGTGCGCCCGTGCGGGCTTTTCCGCACCAAGGCGGCGGATATCAAGGAGGCGTGCCGCATGCTATGCGATGAGTACGGCGGCGTTCTGCCGGATAAAATGGAAGAACTTCTGCGCCTTCCCGGAGTCGGACGCAAGGTGGCGAATCTGCTTCTCGGAGATATATACGGTCTTCCGGGGATCGTGGCGGATACGCACTGCATCCGTATATGCGGCAGGCTGGGGTTCTATCCCGCCGATATGCGCGATCCGGTAAAGACCGAGCGCATAATGTCCGGTCTCATCGAGCCTGGCGAGCAGAGTGATTTCTGCCACAGACTGGTACTCTTCGGACGCGACGTATGCCGCGCACGCGACCCTGCGTGTGGGGAATGTCCGCTTGCCGCCATGGGACTTTGCACATGGCGTGACACAGCCGGCGAGGGGGATAAAACCCGCCGGAGAAGGTCTTAAAATTATAATTTACAAACGGTTTAACAAAAAATAAGCTCCGCAAGGTACAATTATGCCGAAGAAGGCATATTGCGCCTTGCGGATATCTACATATTATGCTATAATATTTATTACTATAATAATATGTCGGGTCCGCCGCGACGCCTTGGGTATTTGTCGATAGATTGAAGATCAGGGTGTCGCGGCGTGTCGGAATATCACGATGATCGTTTTACAGAACAGGAGACATGAGCATGAACACAGAGATTCAAAAAAACATCGCAGGCGCGCCGGATGACGCTGCTTGTCATGACAGGATCGGCACGGTGATTGCCGAGATCGAAAAGGTTATAGTAGGTAAGCGCACCGAGATAGTTATGCTTATGACGGCGTTGCTTTCCGGCTCGCACGTCCTTATCGAGGATGTTCCCGGCACCGGTAAGACCACGCTTGCCGCGGCAATGGCTAAGGCTACGGGACTTGAATTCCGCCGCGCGCAGTTCACGCCCGACGTTATGGCGTCGGATATCACCGGCTTCAACGTTTACAATCGTCAGCGCGAGGAATTTGAATTCCGCCGCGGACTTGTAATGTGCAATCTTCTGCTTGCCGATGAAATAAACCGTGCGTCGCCCAAAACGCAGTCGGCACTGCTTGAAGCGATGGAGGAGGCGCGCGTTACCGTTGACGGCGTGACATACGATATTCCCGATCCTTTTATGGTAATAGCGACGCAGAACCCTACGGGATATGTCGGAACATACCCGCTGCCCGAGGCACAGCTTGACCGCTTTGCGCTCAAGATAAACATGGGATATCCGTCGCAGGAGGACGAGCTGAACATACTTCGCGCCCGCCGCGGAGAAAACCCTATCGACCGCGTTTCGGCGGTGATAAGCGCGGACGATGTGCGCGAGCTGAGGCGCAAGGCGGCATCGGTGGAGGTGGACGAGGAGCTTTACCGCTACATCGTTCAGCTTATCGCGGCAACGCGCAAGCATCCCTCTCTCGCACTCGGCGCCAGCCCGCGTGCCTCGGTCGCGCTCATGCGGCTCTCGCAGGCATATGCGTTGATACGCGGACGCGCTTACGTACTGCCCGAGGATATAGGAGCGATCTTCCGTTCTGCTATCGCGCACAGACTCATGCTCCGTCAGGATGCAAAGCTGCGCGGCGTGCGTGCCGACGATGTTCTGGGCGAGATTCTCCGCACGGTAACTGTCCCATATAAGGGGAAACGCTGATAAAGATGTCGGCAGGAAAAGCAAAGAACGGCGGGGATGCCGCCGCGCGTCCGCGCAGGACGCTTGCGCTTACCCGGCGTGCGCCGATCTATGCGGTGCTGTGGGTCGGGGCGCTGATATTTACGCAGGCACTGCGTTCAACTGCGTCAAATATATTTTTTACCTTTGTGGTCATGCTGCCGCCGGTGGCGCTCATCTATCTTCTGATAGCGCGCTCCGCGCTCAAGGTAAGCATGCTCTCCGAGCATGGCAGAGTCGAAAAACACGCGCCGTACAGCTATGATTTCCGCGTTATAAACGAATCTGTCATCGCATTTCCGTTCACCGAGGTGGTGCTTGTGCTTCCGCAAAGCAATGCGGTGCGGTGCAGCGAACGGACGGCTAAGATATCAATGTCGCCGCGCGAGTCGTACAATGTGAAAAATACGGTGAGCTTCCGTTTTCGCGGCACATATGAGATAGGCGTGCGCTGTTTTTACGTGTACGATCTTTTCCGTATGCTCTGTCTGCGCATAGATGTAAACAATTTTGAATCGGTAGAGGTGCTGCCGCGCCGGCTGGGGATAGCCAACGATGACAGCCGCACGGCGTCGGATTCTGCCAAGCGCACGGTAAAGCTGCCGCACAGCTATGACAAGCTGGAGGTCAGCGATGTGCGCGAGTACAGGCTCGGGGATACGCTCAAAAGCATACACTGGAACCTTTCCTCAAAAAGCGAGGATCTTGTGGTGCGTGATTACAACACGGGCACTACCGATATCAGCTGTATTTACTGCGATATGACCGCGCATTTTCCCGACGAGCCGCCGCGGCGCGACGCGGATGACGACGATGAGCCTGTCACGCCGAAAAAGGAAAGAAATAGTAAAAAGAAAAAAAGAACCGATAAAAGCAAAAAACACGCTGGTGCGTCCGACGTTCCTGTCGAAAACAGCGCCGAGGTCGCCGCTATGCTGCTTGCCGATGACGAATACTATGCCGATATGAACGAGTTCTGCGCCGACGGCGTTGTGGAGCTTACCATAGCGGCGGTATTGCGCGAGCTGCGTTCCGGCAACGCGGTAAGGCTTATGTGGTTTGACGAGCGCGCCGTGCTTGGGGCGTTTGCGTACGAATTTACCGAGCCGGAGGATTTTGAGCTTGTATTCGATCTTTTTGCTACCGCGCCGCTCGTGCGCGGCAGTGAGCGCCGTCCGGTTACCGAACTTGCCGCCATGCAGCGCGATACCGACGGACTGCGCAGTATATATGTCGTTCCCGCGCTTGACGGCGCAACGCTTGCCGCGCTTTGCGGAGATCACGGTATCTCAAGCGCCGACAGGTCTGCCGAGGTAATGCTTTACGATCCCGCAGAGCGCTATTATGACGCGCTTGAGCACCTGCGCTATATCGACGGCTGCCGTGTGCAGCTTGCCGAGAACGGCGCGGCGCTCACAACACACGGCACAAAATCAGAAGAAGGGTACGGTGGGGAGCATGTCTGACGAAAAACGCATCGAAAACGAAGTATCCGCTGATACCGGCTCCCCGGCGGCAGAGCCGCAGGATCCGTCCCGCGAGGATGTAAAAGCGGCGAGAAAAGCCGCAAAAGCAGCAAAAAAGGCGGAACGCGCCCGTCTAAGGGCTAAAAAGAAGGCGAAAAAGAAGGCTAAAAAGAAAAAGCCGATCCTGCCAATCGGCAGTCGCCCGCTTATCTGCCCGCCCGAGGCGTCGGACAGCTCCGCAAAGTCGGGCGCGATCGGAATGATACTGCGCGCTGTGGTAATATTTTTTGCCGTATTCGGTATGAGTTTTCTCGTTACCGACGCGCTTGGATTTTTCAAGGAAGAAGAGGGCGCGGTCAGCGGCGGCTTTCTGGCGCTTGCATCGCTTGTGTGGGTGACACTGCTTACGCTCTCCGCAGCCGTAAAGACGCGCCGCGTCGCCATTCCGCTTACGGTCGCGGCGGTGATCGGTGGGGCAGCCGCAGTGGCTGTCAATTGGACGGCGGTGTTCCGGGGTGCCGTCAACGGGATAGTCACAAGGATGTACTCTTACGGCTATCTTTCGATCATCAAGTATAAACAGCCGGGCGAGTACGGCGACGTGGGACTTCACGGCGCGGTAACGCTTGCCGCCGGAGTGCTCGTAGCGGTATACGCATTTGCGTATGTGCCGTTTCTTGTGCGCCGCACACGTCCGGTGATTCCGTTGATCGCTACTGTCGCCACGCTCGTGCCCGTGTTCGTTTACAACCTTACGCGCTCAAACTGGGGCGTCGCAATGATAATAGCGGCATTTTCGGGCGCCATAGTTATGTGTGCGTTCGACGCTGTTTATCAGCGCGAGCCGTCGCCGGATGAGTACGATACCGAGACCTGCGTGTTTGAGGCGGAGGCTCCGGTGGGCGAGCCGGATGAGGCGACCTCACGCGAACGCCGCCGCGCCGAGGCAAAGGCGCACCGCGATGCGCGCCGTGCCGCAAAAAAGGCGGAGCGCGCCGCGCGCAAACGTCTGCACAGCGGTAAGGCTCCCGTAAGCGCCGACGAGGATATATCGGACTATTTTGCCAATCCGAAAAAACGGTCCGCAAAAGCCGAAAAGCCGAAAAAGGTCAAAAAAACAAGGCTCACAAAAGCCGAGCGCGCCGCCAAAAAGAAGGCGGGGCGCGCCGCGCGCGCCGAGGAGCGCCGCCATGACCGCGAGATAATCGCGGCACGCCGCCTTGCCCGCGAGGGCAGGCTGAGCCGGTCGCTCACGCGTGCATCGGCAGGCGGATATGCGGGCGCTGTGGCTTTTGCCGCAGCTATGCTGATACTTTTCATTCCCACCGTAACGACGAACGATAGCTTTCGTCTTATCGACGCGATAGATTCAAAGATCGATTATTACCGCGAGTATGTGACCGCGTTCCTGATGGGCGACGATCCCATTCTTGACGAGCTGGCGTATTCCGCCAGCCGGCAGAGCTTTGAGCCGCGCTCGACCGAGGCGAAGCATCTTTCCTATACCGGCGCGAGCGTTATGCAGGTGAATACCCCGAGCGGAAGTTTTCCCATTTACCTGCGCGGGTGGATCGCAACAGACTATGACCGCGCGTCAAGCTCATGGCTCACCGCCCGTACCAACAGTGAGACCTTCAAAAATTACCGCGCGACCTTCGGAACGTCTATGGATCCTTCGGAGTCGATGCTCTACGGCGCATACCGCTATTACGATCCGGAAAGCATGGCGGATATCGATTTTTCCAAGGGCAGATACAACAGCAACTCAAGTTACGGCTTTGTCGCCATGCAGATCAATATGAAAAGGCTCGGCCTCGGCGGCTATCTTGTTTATATGCCCTCCTACACTAACCGCAGGTACAGTCCGTTCGTTACGATATCCACCGGACGTGACGTGAATGTCATGCGTTCATGGGGCGGTTCGGACGCCACAAAGCTCTCCTATATCAACTTTTTTGACGGTATCTACACCGGCTACCGCTTTGCAAAGGATAAGGACGGTTACGCATCGGTGGCTTATATCACATCGATGAAGAATACCTACTTTTACCGGAACGTAGCCGAGGCGATAGTAACGGTGAACCACGACCGTATGCTCATAGAGCGCGACCGCGCCGAAAAGGCAGATTCGCTGAAGCGCTACGGCACGGAGCAGTCGTTTGCGGGAGTCTTTAAGACCGAGAGCGTTGGGGACGGTCGATACAACGTCACCATGTACGGCGAGCTGTTTTACAGCGTGTATTACAACACGGCGGATGAACGCATAGAGATAACCGTTCCGAGCGATGTCGGCGATCACATTTATTATTACGGCATCAATGACAACAAGTTTTTGTCCAAAAAGACCGCGCGCAAGCTGGCGGACGATCCGGAGCAGGGTTTGATATACGCCTATTCAACTCCCGATCTGCCGCCGCTGATACGCTATCTTGAGCTTTTTACCGAGGCTGAGAGAGACGCGTTCATCCAGTACTGGCGCGTGAGCGACTATTATACGAGATATGTTTACGACACCTACGTGACCAAGCCGGAAAGCACCGTGATACGCGATCTTGTTGAAAAGATAATCTCCGAGGCTTACACCGAGTCGTGGGCTTTTAGCGTACCTGTTGATTATATCGAGGGCTGCGAGTATGTGGGGGACAAGGTCATAATCCCGACAGATTTTTCGCGTGCTGCCGAAAGCTGCAGCTATGCCGCAACAGAATGGTCGCAATTCACGCTTGCATCCGCGGTGGAGGACGTCGAGGTGTACGAGCAGAGACACAAGCTCGTTATGGAATTCATCAAGTGGCTGAAGGAAAATTGCAGCTACACGCTGACTCCGACGCTCTCGGATGCCGAGGGACTGGACGGCGTAGAGAAATTCCTTACGGTGACGCATGAGGGCTACTGCGTGCAGTTTGCTTCCTCCCTTGTGCTCATGCTCCGCGAGGCGGGCATACCCGCAAGATATGTCGAGGGATATATCGCATCCGATTTCCGCCGTACCGGAGAGGGCATGGGATATACCGCGACCGTGCGCGACAAAAATGCGCACGCATGGGTCGAGGTCTGGTATGACGGCATAGGCTGGATGCAGTATGAGGCGACGCCGGAGTATTATTCGGGTATGTACGAGTACGGTTCATCCGATCCTACACCCGTAACGCCGGTCGGCCCCGGTCGGACGGAAGGAGACGATGTGGAGCCGGATGATGATCCGGGAATGACCGATGAGGAGCTGGCGGAGCTTCTGCGCCGTCAGGAAGAGGCGGAAAGGCGCAAACGCATCGTTAAGATCGTGGTTATCGCATCGGTCGCAGTTGCGGTGGTATGCATACTTACGGTCGCCGCGGTGATCATAAAGCGCCGCGCCGCACGGCAGACAGCCGAGCGCGAGGAGCTGTTGAGGAAGCTCGCGGATGCGGGACGCGGCGGAGCGCCGCTTGAACAAGCCGAACGCAGGGAGTTGGTGCTGAGGTATTCGGATATGCTCGCGGCACTGCTTGCCGAGTGCGGATGCGCTCCGGAGAGCGGCGAGTTCCGCGAGGATTATGCCGAGCGCGTGTTCGGCGAGCTGGGCGAATATCTGCGTATGCCGTCGGAGGCGGAACGCACACGGTCCGAGCAGCAGAGACCGATGACACGACGCGGATTCGGTAAGTGCCTTGATACGATAGCGGCTGTCGAGTTCGGCGGAGAAAACGCCCGGGTAGACGATGCCGCGCTGCACGAGCTTGAAAAGCTGTGGCGCAGACTTGAGGGCAATGCCGCACATGACCGCATAGGTCCATGGCGCAGATTCGTTCTTAAATATTTC
>CATYWI010000010.1 GCA_958414155.1 uncultured Anaerotruncus sp.
AAGCGAATATGCCACCGCATAAAGCCAGAAAAAAAGCACTGATTTATCGTCTGACGCGCGGAAGGTATCGCAAAGCTCGCCGAGGATGTTTGCTATGAGTATTTTCTTTCCGAGACCGATCATAAAGCGGCGTGCGCCGAGCACGGTCTTTTCTAAGGTATGAGTGCGGCTTTTGAGCTGCTCCGCCACATCGGAATAGCGGACGATAGGTCCGGCTATGAGCTGTGGGAAAAGCGCCACATATGCCGCAAGGTCAATGGGATTTTTCTGCGCCGCAACATTGCCGCGGTAAACATCGACCGTATAGCTGAGTATCTGGAACGTGTAAAAGCTGATGCCTATCGGGAGAGCGATCTTGAGCAGCGGGATCGACAGTCCGGTAATGGCGTTGAAGTTGCCGATAAAAAAGTCAACATATTTGAAATATCCGAGCATTGCAAGACTGCTTGCGACCGAGAGGATCATAAACAGCTTTGAAATGCGCTTTTTCTCTTTGAAACGCTCGATGAGAAGTCCGAAAATATATCCGAGCGTGATCGCGAGAAGCATCCATATAACGTATCTCGGTTCGCCCCAGGCGTAAAACACAAGACTTGACAAAAGCAGGACGGTGTTTTTAAGACATTTCGGGGCTATGAGATACAGTATGAGTACGCACGGCAAAAAGTAGAACAGAAACGGTATGCTTGAAAACAACATGATAAAATGCCTTACTCCTTCATTTTTTACTTTCCGGGATCGCGGACCCGAAAAAAGTCATATAAAAATTGCATAGTTATAGGGAGCCGGGCGCTCGGGCGCAACAGCCCCCTTTGTTTTACCCTTGTACCGACCGGATCAGGCAGGAAGAGCGGGTGCTTCGATAAGCAGCTTTGCCGAAGAGTCGGCTGCAAGGCAGGCAGTTTTGACGTTCTCGATGATATCGGCATTTCCGTAAGCCATTATCACATAGTCGCCTACCGAGATAACGATAACGGTATCCGGGAAGCCGCACATCCAGCGCTGATCCTGGATAGCAGTCTTGTATGCCTCGGCAAATTCAGCCGCCTTGGAGGAGTCGGTGAGCTTCGCCATAGCTGAGCAGAAGGTGTTGGTGTTCATCATGTGGATAAGCGTTGCAACATCGTTCTGATCGATCTGTGCCAGAAGCTCGTCGGTAACATGGAGCCACCATTTGAAGGTCTCGGCGTTCTCGGCGGTAAAGTTGAACTTGGCGGGACCGTCGGCGGTGTGGTCAATATCACCGCCTGAGGCGGGGAACTTCTGATCGTCGGTCAGCGCGCCCCACACCTTGGTGTAAAATGCTGCTGCGGATTCGATGGCGGGCTTCTCGGCAGAAGTGGTAGCGTCCGTTTTGGGTGCCTCGGGAGCCGTGGTCCCAGCGGGCGTTGCGGTAGTTGTGCTGTCGCCGTTACCTGTATTGTTGCAGGCTGCCAGTGCAAGCACTGCAAATGTCATGATAATTGCAAGGATGATAGATGTGATCTTTTTCATTTGTGTTTTCCTTTCGGGATTATTTTCGTTTGTCATTTGTTATTCCGCTGCGGCGGTAACGATGAGTTTGCTGTTCTCCTCGTCTACCGTAGCGGTAATTACAACTGTCTTGTTTTTGGTTTTTGCCGTCATGGTAAACGACTTTTCTCTCGCGGTATCCACATACCACGAAATATCACTATCGTCTGTTATAACGGCGTTAGTGTACTGCTCACCGTTGTCGGTCACGATAATGCTTCCGTCAGATACGTCAAGCGTTACCGCATGCCCCTCCCCGGCTTCAAAGTGCAGGCGTATTTCCGTTCCGTCGATCAATCTGAGCTGATGCGTTGAAACGGTGAGCGACATCTCGATCGGCTTTTCAAGAACTCCGCCATCCGTGATCTTTACGCCATTCACACTGACTGTCGGCATGTTTCCCCCGCGTACTGCCGCCAGAGCCGCGACAAACACAAGCACAAGGCATGCTGCCGCCGCAGCGTACTGCAGCATTACGACCGGGAATACACGACGCCTCGGGAGCGGGCGGCGCGCTTCTTCAAGAAATTCGTCGTCGATCTCCGACATGGCTCTCGCCAGAAGTTCGTTTTTCATTTTTTCGCCTTCCTTCCCTGAGTGTCCTAAACGGTTATACCGTCGCGTTCCAAATGTGCTTTCAGTTTTGAGCGCATACGGAACAGAAGTGATTTTACACGGCTCTCGCTTATGTCGAACCGCTCTGCAATCTCGGCTATGGAGTCACTGTAAAAATACCTGCACACAAAGACCCTTCGGTCAAGTGCCTTCTGACCGTGCAGAAAGACATTTATGCTTTCTCCGATCTGTCCGATCCGCCCGTCATCTTCCACCGGCTCACCTCCCGGAACGCACTCATCAAGTTCGTCAAGAGAAATCGCAAACTCATTCATTGCTCTCCTATCCGCATATTTCATTTTATAGCGGTTGATTGAGAGATTTCTCGTTATTTTTCCGAGGTATGTTGCAAGGTTCGACGGCCTTTGCGGCGGTATCGAGCGCCATGCTCCGAGCCAGACGTCGTTTACGCATTCCTCACTGTCGAGCTCGCTTGAAAGAATATTCATGGCGATCTTCATACAGTAAGCACCGTACTTCTTTTCGGACTCGGCTATTGCCGTCTCGTCGCGCCTGAAGTACAGCTCAACTATCTGTTCGTCGTTCATGCAGTCACCTCATCATCGATGCGCTCCTACCCTTATACACAGCGTTTTTTCCGGCAGGTTGCATTTTTCAAAAAAATTTTTTTGATCTTTTCCGAAAAAACAAAATGGCAGCCGTACTTACGCCCTGCAAGCCCTTGTGATGTTTTTACCGGAGCTTTTCTCAGATAACGATACTGATGTGCAGGCGGTCGATAACGAACCACACGCACAACGCCTGAAGTATAATGATAACGGGAATGCCTATCATAAACTTCGGATGTTTGGTTTTATGCCGTATTATCAGCATTGTAAGCAGCATTGCCACCGAGCCGCCCACTATGGAAAACGCCAGAAGCGAACTTTCGCGTATACGTCGGTCGGTGCGGTGCTTTGACGCCCACTTGTCATAAACCGTGACAATAACGGATATGACCGAAATGAGCAGCAGGTATGCCGCCGGTATCACCGCCGGCAGTATACGGCGAAGGCATACCGTCCCCTCCATTACTTTTTGGGATAGCTGTCCTTGAGTCCGACGATGCGGTTGAAGGTACCCGGATTCTTGGTGTCCTTTACATAATAACCGTTGCGGACGAACTGGAACTTGTCGCCGGGCACCGCATCCGCAAGAGACGGCTCGATCATGCATCCCTCCAGTTTTTTTGCGGAATCGGGATTAAGATAATCGCCGTAGGTCTTGCCCTCGGGCATATCGTCGATGTTCTCAAGCGTAAAGAGGTAGTCGTAAAGCATGACATCGGCACGCTCGGCATACGCCGCGGAAAGCCAATGGATGGTGCCTTTTATCTTTCTGCCGTCGGCGGGATTGCCGTTTCCGGTCTCAAGATCCGCGGTGCAGTGAATGGCTGCAACGCTGCCGTCCGCGTTATGCTCCACCGAGACGCATTTGACGATATATGCGCCCATGAGTCTCACCTCGCCGTCCGGCTTGAGTCTGAAGAACTTCGGGGGCGGCAGTTCGGCAAAATCGTCGGCATCGATATAAAGCTCACGCGTGAAGGGGAGCTTTCTGGTTCCCGCCTCGGGCGACTGTGGGTTGTTGGGAAGTTCGAAATATTCGGTCTTATCGGCAGGATAGTTGTCTATCACCAGCTTTACCGGCTTCATGACGGCAATGCGGCGTGGAGCCGTGGTGTTCAGCTCCTCGCGGATGCAGTGCTCAAGCAGCTCGATATCGACCACACTGTACGCCTTGGAAACGCCTGCGCGGTCCACAAAATCAAATATAGCGGACGGAGTATATCCTCGGCGGCGCAAGCCGCAAAGCGTTGGCATACGCGGATCGTCCCAACCGTCAACAAGACCTGTCTCAACGAGCTGACGCAGGTATCTCTTGCTCATCACGGTGTGCGTGACGTTGAGGCGGGCAAACTCGCGCTGCTTCGGCTTGGGATCGAAGCCGATATTATCGACCACCCATTCGTAAAGCGGACGGTGGTTTTCAAATTCAAGAGAACAGCAGGAATGCGTTATTCCTTCAAGCGCGTCCTGAATGGGGTGAGCATAATCGTACAGCGGATAGATGCACCATTTGTTGCCCTGACGGTGATGCTCGGTGTGAAGTATGCGGTATATCGCCGGGTCACGCATATTTATATTCGGAGAGGACATATCGATCTTTGCGCGCAGTGTGTGCGAACCGTCCGGGAACTCTCCGCTTTTCATGCGCTCGAAAAGGTCAAGGTTCTCCTCGACCGAACGCCCGCGGCAGGGAGATTCGCGTCCCGGCTGGGTAAGCGTTCCGCGGTATTCCTTCATTTCCTCGGCGCTGAGGTCGTCCACGTACGCCTTGCCGTCCTTAATGAGCTTTACGGCATACTCGTAGCATTTGTCAAAATAGTCCGAGCCGTAAAACACGCCGCCCGTCGGCTTGCATCCGAGCCAGCAAAGATCCTCATATATGGAGCGCACATACTCATCGCCCTCTCTGACGGGGTTGGTGTCGTCATAGCGCAGGTTGAAAAGCCCGTTGTACTTGCGCGCGATCTGCCAGTTTATGCGTATAGCCTTTGCCGACCCGATGTGAAGATATCCGTTAGGCTCGGGCGGGAAACGCGTGTGTATTTTAAGGTTGGGATTTTCCCTGAGGTCCTCGTCGATTATATCGTGTATAAAGTTGCCGCTTATCTCTTCCGTGGCGGCTTCGTTTTTCATTTCCTCTTTGTTTTCCATTTCAAGAATGACCTTTCATTGACTGTATCATAGCGAGGCGGCAAGCTCTCGCACACGGCGCACGGTGCGCTCCATGCCGATTATATGGATCACGGTATAAAGATCGGGCGAGTTCATTCTGCCGGTCACCGCAACACGTATGAACATGCTGACATCGGCAACGCTGCCGCGGAATGCCGTCGGATCGGCTTTGTACTGCCGCATGTCAGTGGCATAGCCGAGATCGGAAGCGATCTTTTTTATCTTTTCGAACCACGCGTTTGAATCATCCGCATAGTCGAGCGTGTCCGCAAACGCCGCAAGTGCAGCCTTGACGTCCCCGCGGTCGAAGTTTTGCGGTATCTCGTCCTCGCGTGTGAACAGCTCGTCATAGAAGAAGCCGATAAACGCCTTGACCTCGCTCCAGAGGCCGTAGTCCTTGCGCGGCTTTTTGCCGCCGCGCCCTATTGCAAGTATGGACCGGGCATAGTCGGGATCGCGGTTAAGCAATGCGAAGAATTCGGGATCGTAGACCTTTGCCCAACCTGCAAGCTGAGCATAAACCTCGTCCGCGCTCATACGCGACACGACATTTTTGGATACATCCTCTATCTTGGCGCGGTCGAAAAGGCACCCCGACGCGCACATTTTCTTTATATCGAATTTGAAATCTGTGAAGGGCTTGTCCGGATTCTGCATTCTCCACTCCTCAAAGTTGGAGTTGAGAACGGTGAGCAGATATTCAGAGACAGCCGCGGGCGCGTAACCGTCACGCTCGTAGTCGTTCATGTTTGCGCCGAGATCGCGCTTTGAGAACTTCTTTTTGTTGCCGTTCTCATCAAGACGCATGATCTGTGCGGTGTGCAGATACTTAGGCAGTCTGAAGCCGAGATAACGGAAAAGCTGGAGATGCTTTGCCACGCTCGGGAGCCACTCCTCGCCGCGTATGACGTGCGTCGTGCGCATAAGGTGATCATCCACCGCGTGTGCAAAGTGATATGTCGGGATTCCATCGCTCTTGAGGAGAACAAAATCCTCATCGTTTTCGGGTATTTCAAGCTTGCCCTTTACAAGATCGGTGAACGGAGTCTTCTTTTCCGGGTTGCCGTCGGCAAGGATGCGCAGGACAAATTTGTTTCCCGCGGCGAGGTTGCGCTCAACATCCTCGATGGTGAACTCGCGCAGCCGGCGCATTGCCGCCTTCTGCTCCGCCTCGGTCTCCTCGGTCCACTCGCGGGACTTCACCTCAGCCTTTTTGTCCACCGCCTCAAGCGTGCGCAGCTCTTCGTCGGTCGTAAAGCAAGGGTATGCCCTGCCCTCGGCGACCAGTTTTTTTGCATATACGTGATAGATATCTCCACGCAGGCTCTGCTTGTACGGACCGTAGTTTCCGCGGTCGATTATCTCGCCGTTCTCTCCGATGGCGGCGCCCTCGTCAAAGCGTATGCCGTAACGCGCAAGAGTATTTATAAGTCCTTCGGCAGCGCCGTGGACCTCGCGCTTTGCATCGGTATCCTCGATACGAAGGTAAAAAACTCCGCCCGACTGGTGCGCAAGTCTCTCCCCCACCATAGTCTGGTACACGCCGCCTATGTGGACAAATCCCGTAGGGCTGGGCGCAAAACGCGTGACCTTTGCCCCCTCGGGCAGTTCGCGCGGCGGATATTTTTCTTCAAGCTCTTCCGGAGTCATCGTAACATCCGGGAAAAGCAACTCTGCTAAACGCTTGTAATCCATGCTGACCTCTTTTATGCACCGGCGGCAAAGCCGCCGTTCTTCAATAAATATAATTATTCTTTATTTTACCACAAACAGCCGCGCTTGTCTACACCGGAATCGATTTTTCCGGTCAAAAAGTCAATTTTTCTTTCTGTAAGGCTCCAGAACGCCGTTTTCCATCGAAAAAATGCGGTCTGCGCGTTCGGCTATCGTCATATCGTGCGTGACCATAATGAGCGTCTGGTTCATTACTTCTTTGGTGCGCAGAAGCAGCTCAAGCACCTCGTCGGCGTTGCGGCGGTCAAGGTTGCCGGTAGGCTCGTCCGCAAACACGACCTGAGGACGGTTTATCAGCGCGCGGGCTATCGACACGCGCTGTTGCTGACCGCCCGAAAGCTCGCTCGGCAGGTGGTGCAGGCGGTCGCCGATATCAAGCGTAGCGACCAGCTTTTTCAGGTGTTCCTCATAGCTGAAATCATCCTTATTGCACATAAGCGTAGGGATAAGTATATTTTCAAGCGCCGTGAACTGGGATATGAGGTTGTGATTCTGAAAAACCATTCCTATATAATTACCGCGGAAGGCGGCAAGCTCGTCAGCCGACATCGACGTTATCTCATTGCCGCGCACAGTAACCCTTCCCGAGTTCGGTCGGTCAAGACCGGCAAGGATATGAAGCAGCGTGCTCTTGCCGGAGCCGGAGGTACCGATTATCGCTACGAATTCGCCCTCGTACACGTCAAACGTTGCACGGTTCACCGCAGTGACCACCGTGTCGTACTGACGGTACTGCTTTATCACATCGCGCGCTTCAAGTATTTTTCTTTTTTCCTGCATGATCGTATATTCCTTTCCGGATAGGTTATTCACCGAGCTGTGTGCGCGCCACGCGGTCGCGCTTTATTATGTACCGACGGTAGGGGGCGAGCGCCGAGGCGAATCCGCACGCCGCGGATACCGCAAGGCATATCACGCATGCCGCCCACGGCATTCCGAAACTGTGGCGCACCGCCTCGGTAAATCCGTATTTCGGCAGCCAGTTATCGAGCAGCATGAACGAAAGATATCCGCTTATGCCGCCGAGGAGAATGCTCACGACAAATGACGCCGCGGCGGTCACTCCGCCGGAGAACAGATGCAGTGAGCGCAGCTTGCTGTCTGTTGCGCCAAACGCGCCGAGCATATAAAACTCTCCATCGCGTTTTGTAAAGAACATCGACTGCGAGAAGAACCACACGAGCGGCGAAAGCGCAAGCACTGCCGCCATGCAGGCAAGCGTCACGCCGCGGATATCCGTTTTGCGGCGCAGGATACTGTCGGATGCGTCAAGGCTGTCATACACCGAATAGCCGGAATAGTCCGAAAACATCTCGCGCACGCCGATAAAGGCATTGCGCGCACCGGCAGAATCCGTGCCCGCGTCAAGATAAACGAACGCCTTTTTCACATCGGTGTCCTCACCCGTAAGCGCGGTGTAAAGCTCCGGCGACATTCCCACGGTGAAGCAATCCTCGGCAGTGCCGGTATCTATCACCGCTCCGACGCGCAGCTCGGTAAATTCGAATTCGCCTTTCTTTATCTCCTGCTCAAGGGTCAGACGGGCATCGGTCACGAATCGATCTATCGGCGAGGTCACGCCGGTGAGCACTGCGACTTTTATAGTATCGTCGACCTTGAAGTTTAGCTCGCGCCCGTTGTATATATATTCGCTTACAGCTACCGTATACGGATCGGAAAGCACCGATGAAAGATCGCCCTCGACCTTCCATAAACCGTGCGACGTGACCGTATCGATAAGCAGCCGGTCAAGCGCGGCATACTTTACGCTGTTGGTGGCAACGTTTTCGCCGTCCTGAGCCTTGGTCGAAGTGTAACCACGGCTGCCTGCCGCACGCTGCGTCAGTACGACATGGCTGCGCATCCCCGCCGCCTTTGTGCTGACGTCCCACGTCAGGTAGTCCACGCCCGCAATGTCCGGGGCAAGCTCAAGGTCGATGGCATTGATCCCCTTTGGCGCCGTAACGGTGAATTGCGGCTTTGGCACAGAGTCGATGTCGGCGCGGCGGTCGGAAAGAAATATCCCGCAGAGGAACACGGTGCTGAAGGAGACCGCACCGACGAGCAGACCCGCAAAGTAGCGGCGGAAGCGGAACATTCCGTAAAGCTCATATGTTGACGGAAAGCGCTTGCCGAATATGTAAGCCGAGCGGCGCGGCGATGAGACGAGGTTCGAATTATCCTCGGCGGTAAGCAGCGATACGGGCGTCTTTTTTGAAAGGACCAGCACCGGCAGCGCGGTTGCCGCGAATACCGCAAGAAGGTCAAAAAGCACTGCAAGAGCAACGGTATCCGCGCTCATTGAAAATTTCGCGCCATGCGGGATATATATGAGCGCATCGGCTCCGATCCCCACCAAAGCGGCGGGAACAAAGGTCAGCACCGATATCATGAAAAGCTCCCACGAGGCTGTCTCGAACAGCTTTTCAAAACCCGCGCCGAAGGACATATACACGCCGTACATGAATTTGTAGTGATTCGTGCGGATATTGAAAAGGATCATGAGTGATACCGCCGAAAACAGGAGCGACACGATAAAGAATATCGTCTTTCCCTCCGCGGCACGCGCCGCGGCTGTCTCCGTCATAGTTATGCGTTCGGTATAATAGCTGTGCGAGCCGGCTCCTCCGACGGAATAGTAGCTGAGGAAGTCATCGGCGCGCGAACGCGAATCCTCGTCAAGCAGAATATGCATCTCGTAGCGTGTGCCGCCAAGCGAGGTGCGGTAAGCTTCAAAGGAATAGCTCTTGTACATCCTCTCGGACGGTGAAAGATGCCGAGCCACCCACAGTCTGCCGTTCTCTATCGCCGCTTTTTCATCGGATGTCAGACCGTCAACGATTATGTGGCAGTCTGCGGCGGCGTAAGCCTCTTTTTTTGCGGTGGCAAGACGTATATCCGCATAGACCATCCCCGCCCAGAATATGAGCTGAAGTGCAAAGCATGCCGCAAAAAACGGCAGATACTCGCGGAATCCGCGCGTTACCGAACGGAATGCACAGGAAACATTGCGCCTCGAAAAGAATCTGCCCAGAAAGCCGAGCGCATTTTTCAGCCCCTCCGCCGGCTTCAGAACATACACGCGTTTGTGGTCAACATATTTTTCTTCAAACATGACGAAACTCCGTGTTAATAGGATAATTTATTATACAATTAATCAGCATAATTATCAAGGCAATGCCCCAAGCATTTTGTGTGCATAATGTATATCTTTTTTCTGCCATGCGGCAATGACTGTTAATGAAATGTAACATTTGAAATCCCTCTTGAAAAAATGCCCCCTTTGATGTACAATATAGGTGAAAATGTTCCACTGGGACATACCATTGTTAAAAAAATAACAATAGATAAATCAAAGGAGAAAACCACATGACCACCAACAAGTACATTCTTGACTGGGTCAAGGAAATGGCCGAGATGACCTGCCCCGACAATATCGTCTGGATAGACGGCAGCGAGGAGCAGGCTGAAAAACTCCGTGCCGAGGCATGCTCGACCGGCGAAATGATAAAGCTCAACCAGGAGCTTCTCCCCGGTTGCTATCTGCACCGCACCGCCATCAACGACGTTGCACGTGTTGAGGGCAGAACCTTCATCTGCACCCCCACAAAGGAGGAAGCAGGCAACATCAACAACTGGATCGAGCCGAATGAGTGCTACGAGAGACTGAAAAAGATCTACCGCGGCTCCATGAAGGGCAGAACCATGTACGTTATCCCCTACTCCATGGGTATCGTAGGCTCCGACTTCGCAAAGTACGGCATTGAGCTTACCGACTCC
>CATYWI010000011.1 GCA_958414155.1 uncultured Anaerotruncus sp.
TGCGTGATGATCTGCTTATTTCCGGTCTTCCGGTCCGTCACTTGTTTTCGCTTGCGATAAGCTCCGCTATCGCGCCGACAGCCACTCTTATCGCCTTATCGGTATCATGCGTCTCGGCGGCATCGGTATCAAGTCCGAGATTGGCGCGCTCCTGATTCCAGACTGTGAGGAACACCGAGCCGCATCTGACCCCAAGCGCCGCGCCCACCGTGAATATTGCCGCCGACTCCATTTCGCTTGCAAGCACGCCGAGGCGCTTCCACGCCTCCCACTTTGCCATAAGCTCACCTGCTACGGGCATACGTGCGGGGCTGTGCTGACCGTAAAACGAGTCCTTGCACTGCACCACTCCCGCATGGTAGGTGTAGCCGAGCTTTTTAGCGGAGGCAATAAGGGCGAAAAGCACGTCCGTGTCCGGTACAGCCGGGAATTCAATGGGTGCATATTCGCGTGAGGTCCCCTCCTGACGCACCGCGCCTGTGGCGATAACGCAGTCGCCCGAGCACACCTTGGTGGATATCCCACCGCAGGTGCCAATACGTATGAATGTATGGACTCCGCAGGCGGCAAGTTCCTCCACCGCAATGGCTGCGGAGGGTCCGCCTATACCGGTGGAGCACACCGACACGCGCTCTCCGGCGACAGTTCCGGTGTATATGTTGTACTCGCGGTTCTGCGTAACGTGATGAGGATCGTCAAAATACTTTGCTATCTTTTCGCATCTTCCGGGATCTCCGGGCAGGATGCAGTAGCCGCCGACATCTCCGGGACGGCAGTTTATATGATACTGAAGGTCATTGGTTTTAAGCATATTCCGGTCTCCTTGAATCGTATTGTATCATTATTATGACATAATACGGTGATCGTTTCAAGGCTTATTTGTGTATATTTGTTAAAAGGGTGTGTAAAAAACTCAAATTGAGTTCTCAACAGCACCCTTTTGACCTTTCTTTCAGCCGAGGTGAGAAACAACGCCGAGGAACAGCGGTATTCCGCTTTCGCTGTCCACTATCATGCATATGAACGGGCGGTCAAGAATGACCGTGCGGTCCTCCACGGGCATAGCAGCCGTGGCATCGGTTTCTACCCATGTTATCGCCGCGGCGCGGGTGCCGTGGCGGTCAAGCTCGATGAAGGTCTTGTGCCCGACCGACGAGCAGAAGGTCGGCGTGGCGGAAAGTCTGCTGAGATCGGCTTTTCCCGCATCGAACATATCACCGGCGCCGAGAGTCTTCAGCGCATATTCAAGGCGCACCGAATATTCAAAGCTGAACTCCGGGACCCCCGCGTCGGCGCCTCCGGTGCGGCTGTTCCACATATCGAGCCATGCGGAGCCGTCAAGCTGTCCCGCCGCTTCAAAGATATCGGCATTTTCATCCTTCGGCAGAAGACCGACAAAGCTGAACTTTCCGCCCTTGTATTTCTTGGCAAAGCCGCGGAAAGAATCGGACGAAAGGAAGCTCTCACCCTCGGAGCGCAGCATTTTGACCGCGCTCATGCTTCCGTCGCGATTACGGAAACTGTCGCCGCGGATATTGTTTTTTTCATATTTTTCATCCCACTCGGCATCAAAGCAGACGGCGTTTATGAGATACGTCACGGCAGCGGCAGGTATGGAATCGATGATGTTTTTTATCATCCCGTCGGTGTTTTTTCCGCACCACGAATTTATATCCTTTACGGTCGTATTATCGAACGGAGCGGCAAACACATCTGCTCCGTACCAGTCGGCGTTCCTTTGCAGAAAGTCCGCATTGACCGGGAAGCCCTCGCGCACCCATACGGAATCCGCGATCGAAAGAGGGGTATCCTTTCCGCATATGCGGGAGTTCATAGCGTAAAGCCCGCGCGCGAGCGCATCGCTGTCCATGCCAAGAAGCGCTTCAAGCTCGGCGCGCGTGTTGCCCGCCGCACCCTCGGTAAACATTCCGAGGCACATAGCCACCGAATACGGCGAGATAAGCGAATTTCCGCCGTCCTTATCAAAGGTCTCGCCGAACAGCCGGAAGGAAAACTCTGCCAACGCCCGGTAAAGCTCATCGCTCTCACTTCCCTGCTCTGTCGCAGTGCGCGAATATCCCGCCGACAGCTCTGCGGCGGCAACGCCGACGCATGAGGTAAGCGAAAAACACATTGCTACCGCCATCATCACCGCAACGGCGGCGACCGTCATTCTTTTTTTCATTGTTGTGTTCCTCCTTTGGAATCGTATATCATATATTTGTCACCACTCCGATGAACATCGGGATACCCGTGGCATCGTCCACTATCATAAAAACAAACGGGCGGTCAAACACGAGCCTGTGCACCGGTGTGTCATTCATACCGCCGCAGTAAGTAGCCCCGGTAACTGCGGCGGCGCGGGTGCCGTCGCGATCCACTTCGATATGCGTCTTATGCAACACGCTGTCGCACGCGCGCAGCAGCTCTGACGCGTCGCCGAAATCAGCCCGTGTGTAGTCAAACATATCGACCGCGCCGAGCGCCTTCAGCGCATCATTGAGCTCTTCCCGACAGTCGAAGCTGAATTCCGGCAGTTTGACTTCTACCTTGCCGCCGCGATTTCCCCACAGCTCCGCCCAGCTTGATGCGTCAAGCGAACGCGCGAATTTATATATGTCGGCGTTCCGGTTTTTCGGCATAATACCGACAAAGCTGAAGCCGGGCGCTCCGGCGGCGCTTTGGTACTTCTTCGCGAAGCCCGCCGCGGTGCGCGATGCCATGTATGTGTCCTCGGTCGAGGAAAGCATTTTAACAGCCGTCTTTGAGCCGTCGCGGTTGCGGAAGCTGCCGTCTGTGATATTCTCATCCCCGTATTCCTCTGCCCATTCCGCGTCAAAGCATACGGCGTTCAGAAACAGGGCTATCATATAGTCGGGGTCCAGCCCATCGGAGAATTTTTCTATCATCCCGTCGGTCTTCTCCGACACCCATCTGTCTATATCGGCAAGGGTTGACTTGTCAAAATCCGTTGCAAAGATATCCGCGCCGTAGTTGTCGGCATTTGCCTGCAAAAATCCGGGCTTCAGCGTGATATCGCGGCGCAGCCACATTGAATTTGCCGAGGTAAAAACACCGCCGGCGCACAGGCGGTCGTACACACCCGCCAGTGAGCGGTTCAGCGTGTCGATGTCCGCGCCGAGCATCGCCTCGATCTGGGCTTTTGTCTCGCCGCGTGCGCCGTTGGCGATCATGCCGAGGCAGCTCATGACCGAAAACGGCGAGATGAACAGATTTTCGCCCTCTCCGGTCAGCAATTTATCAAACAAGGCAAAAGAGAATTCGGAATAAATGTCCGCAAAGTCGGCATCGACCGTGCGGTCACCGAAGAACCCGCGCACATATCCGTCCGAAAGCGCGGAGGCGCGGAACACCGCGTTCGTATCCGACTGCGCGGTGCCGGACGGCGCCGCGCAGGAGCACAGCGATATGCCGATGACAAGCGCCGTAAATACCGCGAGCATTGATCTCAGCTTAATTTTTTTCATACCGTTTTTCCTCCTTGAGCTGTGATGTTATTTTGTTTTTTGATCCTTCCGGTCCCGCAGATCGATATTACGGAATTCGTCGGTATACATACTATCGGGCAGCTCGGGGCTGCCATAGGTTTTACGTTTACCGAGCGAGAAAGCAAGCTCATGACTGTCAAAGCCGTAAAAATACACCCACGTCCGAGGCAGTCCGCCCTCCGCGACGCACTCGCTGTCAAATTCGGAATAGTCTATATCGATGCTGTATGTTCCCGGCTCGGTCGGCAGCCTGTCGACTTTTTTGCCGTTCACGGTGAGCACTATCCCCTTTGTGGCCGCGAGATTGCCCACCGTAGCGGCGTTATCCTCTACGCGGGCAAAAACGAAGCGCAGCTCCGGCGCGCTCCGGTCGAGATGCAGTGTGAACGAGACGGTCCGCCGCTTTGTATTGTCATAACCGCGGAACGCGATCCACCCTGTGTCGTTTATGATGCGATTGCCGACACCGTAGTGGTACTTGACGGAAAGACTTTCCGCGCTGTCATACACGTCACCCGCTGCGTTCTCCCCGGCAATGCCCGTCATGCTTCCGTTATTTTTCCCTCCGTATTTATTATCCGGCGACCATGCATCAGATCCGCGATCCATATTCTTACCGGTAAAGATCGTTACCGCAAAGATACCGACCGCAAGCACAAGGCACGTTGCGGCGGCAGACACCGCGACACGCAGCCTGCTCCATGTCCGTGTCCTGCCCGCGTGCAGTGCTGTACTGTCATCCGCCGCCTCTGCGATAAGATCGTCTCCTATGCCGCCGACCGCCCCAAGCAGTCCGACGGCTTTTATGTTTTTTTCGTTAGCATTGTGGTTCAAAGGTAAAAACCCTCCTTTTCGAGAAAAGCCTTCAGCTTTTTTCGTGTGCGGAACAGTATCTGTGAAACATTTGCCTCCCCCGTTCCGGTGAGCCTTGCGATTTCCCCTATGCCGTCGGCATAAAAGTAGCGGCGCACGAACATCACCCGCGCCGTGCGCGGCAATGTACGCAAAAAACCGTCTATCGCGCGGGACAGCCCGGCTGCATCGTATTCGGAAGCGCCGTCCCCCTCCGGGATGGCCTCAGCCAGCTCATCGGTAAGCGGCAATACGTCCGCCTGCCTTTTCTGCGCCGTGCGCCGCTCAAGCACACGGCACGCAAGATTGTGCGTTATGCGGCAGATATACGCCTGAAAATTTTCCGGCTTTGTCGGCGGTATCGAATTCCATACCGCGAGGTATGTGTCGTTCACACATTCCTCGGCATCCTGCTCGTTGCCGGTTATTCTGAGCGCGACAGACATGAGCATTCTGCCGTAGCGGCGTGCCACCTCGTCAAGTGCCGCCTCATCGCGTGCAAGAAAAAGCACTGTTATTGCTTTGTCATTCAAATGTCCGCCTCCTTCCCGCATACCGCACACGCTGTACATTGTTAAAGCAAGGATATCCTTCAGCACATATGTACGGTTTTGCACGGCAATATTTCATCCGTGCGATATTTTTTTGCGTAAAAACTTTTTCGGTCGCCGCTTTGAATAATAAAGGACCATATGATATAATCATAAGTATGAAGACGCCGGGTACACGCCCGACATATCGGAATACATCATTCCGCATCTTCATTATACTTGAACGGCGGCTGTGTGTCAAGCGCGCCCGCGCCTGCTTTTTTTCGCTCCGATTTTACAAAAAACGACTTGACATTACCATGCACGGGATGTATAATGAATACCTTAATGCATACCGAAAAACGATATGAAATCAAGGAGATAACGCATTGGAACAGCTTCTCGGCAAAAAAGGTTTTATATGTGACATGGACGGCGTGATATACCACGGGAACCGTCTTCTGCCCGGTGTCGGCAGATTTCTTGAGTGGCTCAAGGCGAAGGGAAAGAAATTTCTGTTTCTGACCAACTCAAGTCAGTATACTCCGCGCGAGCTGCAGCAGAAGCTGGGGCGCATGGGACTTGATGTCGATGAATCGCACTTCTACACCAGTGCGCTCGCGACCGCGCGTTTTCTCAACAGTCAGGCGCCCGGATGCTCGGCGTTCGTTATGGGCGAGCACGGCATACAGAATGCGCTTTACGATGCCGGCATTACCTATAACGATGTAAATCCCGACTATGTTGTCGTAGGCGAGGACCGCGGATACAGTCTTGACTCGATAACAAAGGCAATACGTCTTGTAAACGCCGGAGCCAAGCTGATAGGTACGAACTATGACCTGACAGGTCCCACAGAGGACGGCATAGCTCCCGCCTGCCGTGCGCTTCTCGCGCCGATAGAGCTTGCAACCGGAAAACAGGCGTACTACGTCGGCAAGCCCAACCCTCTCATGATGCGCACGGGACTCAAGCTCCTCGGCGTTCATTCGGAGGAGGCTGCGATCATCGGCGACCGTATGGACACCGATATAGTTGCGGGGATCGAATCCGGACTTGACACCGTACTCGTGCTGTCCGGCGTCACTTCCCGCAGCGACTGCCTCAACTTTCCATACCGCCCGCGTCTGATACTTGACGGAGTGGTCGACATAGCGGATGCGGCAGAGCACAAATAAAAAATGACCGCCGCGAAATACGCGGCAGCCACCAAACACTTTTATATCTTCATAACTCATAAGATAAGGGACTTTGAACCTCGGATCCGCAAAGCGGATCCCGGAAGGTTCAAGGTGAAATCACTCTGATCAAATGTTTATAGGGTCATGCCCTATGGACATGACCCTATAAACATTTGGTGCGGGTAAAAGGACTTGAACCTTCATGAGGGAACCCTCACTAGAACCTGAATCTAGCGCGTCTGCCAATTCCGCCATACCCGCATTAACGCCGTATCATCAACGACTCTGTTATTATAACACGTTTTTTTCCGTTTGTCAATAACCCGAACATAAAAAATGTTCGCAAACCCGATTTTTTTGTCTGCGGTACGGTCTTTTTGCCGCGCAGCCGAGGTACACACATTGAATTTCAGCAGTCTTGAATTTATATTTTTATTTTTTCCGCTGTTTTACGCGGTCTATTATCTGATCCCGCCGCGTCTGCGGAATGCGGCAATCTTCATAGGCAGTCTTATTTTCTATGCCGTGGGTACCTACAAAACGCCCGCATTTCTGATAATAATAGCTGTATCGACTGTAATAAACTACGCGCTTGGGCTGTTTATCGACTTTTTCCCGCGCCGCGGCAGGCTGTTCGTCACGCTAGGAGCGATATGGAACATCGGCTCGCTGTTTCTCTTCAAATACGCAAAACCTCTGTTCGGCGGGATAGCGGGATTGCTCTCCGCCATGCTCCGCGCCGAGGTGAGCTTTGATATCTCCTCGCTCGTGCTTCCGCTCGGTCTCAGCTTTTTCGCCTTCCGCGCCGTGGCGTATCTTGCCGATGTCAGCAGTGGGGAATGTCCTGCCGAGCGCTCGCCGCTTGAATTTGCGGTGTTCATGTGGATGTTCCCGTGCATGGTCGCCGGTCCCATAACCTCATACCGCGATATGCACGATGAGCTTCACAGCCGCCGCTATTCCGCAGACGCATTTGCCGACGGCGCCCGCTCCTTCATCATCGGTCTGGCGCTCAAGGCTCTCATTGCCAACAGGCTTTCGGCATGCTGGTCGCGCGTCGGGGGACTCGGCTATGACAGCATATCATCGCCGCTTGCGTGGATCGCACTGATATCCTATACCCTTTACATCTACTTTGACTTTTACGGCTATTCGCTGATGGCGATCGGCGCCGGCAGGATGCTCGGCTTTACGATCCCGGAAAACTTCCGCGATCCGTATCTTTCGCTCACCATGTCGGACTTTTGGCGCCGCTGGCATATCACTCTCGGCGAGTGGTTCAAGCGATACATTTACATTCCTCTCGGCGGCAGCCGGTTCGGAACGGCGCGCACGCTGCTGAATCTGCTTGCAGTATGGGCGTTTACGGGAATGTGGCACGGCGCAACGCTCAACTTTCTGCTTTGGGGACTCCTGCTTTTCGTCATTATCGCAGCTGAAAAATTCCTGTACGGGAAGTACCTGAACGATCATCCGGTCGCGGGTCACATCTATATGGCGGCGGTGATACCGCTCAGCTGGACCGCATTTGCCATTACGGATACCGAAAAGCTCGGGATATTCTTTACACGTCTCTTTCCGTTCCTACCGCATGACGATGTATTTGCCGTGCGCGGCGACTTTGTTGAATACGGCTTAAAATACGGTCTGTATATTCTCGCGGGACTTGCGCTTATAACGCCCTTTCCCAAGCGCCTTGCCGCAAAGCTGAATAGAACCGTCGTCGGCGACATAATATTGACTGCACTGCTCATACTTTCGGTGATATTCCTTTGCCAAAGCGCAGGCGACCCGTTCATGTACGGCAATTTCTGAGATGGGACAATACGGTATGGTAAAAAATGAATAAATCAAAACCTGTTATCACTCTTATAATTTTTGCGGTCGGACTTATTGTGTGTCTGCCCTTTGCTATAAAGGCGATGGGGGAAAGCCACGGGCTTTTCAGACCCGCCGACAGCACTGAGCAGCCGATGCCCGAAACAGATGCTCCGACCGAGCCTCCCGTGACCGAGCCTCCGGCTCCGGATACCACAGGCGGATCGTCGGACACTGTCACCGATGAGACCACCGCCCCGCCTGCTCCGGGAAGCGAGACCGAGCCGCCCGCCACACTGCCGGTGACCGATCCGCCCGAAACAGAGCCTCTCGCCCCTGTTTTCGAAGGCTTTACAAAT
Source organism: uncultured Anaerotruncus sp. (assembly GCA_958414155.1). The sequence continues at coordinate 8,250 of CATYWI010000011.1, forward strand.
GTCGATCTCTCCTATTTTGACGATGCTCTCTTCATAGGCGACTCACGCACCGTCGGATTGCGTGATTACAGCGTGGGAAATCTGAAAAACGCCACCTTCTTCTGCAGCATCGGCATGATTGCCGGACACGCGCGGCGCGACGAATACGAGTACAACTCGGGCGTGGATGCCTCCGGCGTCAAAACAAAATACGGCAAGTCCACGCTTGACGGTCTGCTTGCAGAGCGCAAATTCGGCAAGATATATATCATGGTCGGAATAAACGCGATGGGCGACACGGTGAACAACATCGTGCTCAACATACGTCTGCTCAGCGAGCAGATAAAACTCGCCCAGCCCGATGCGATAATATTCCTGTGCGCCAATATGCACGTCACAAAGGCATACTCGGACGGCGGCGTGAGCAAATATATAACCAACGCCAAAATAAACGAAGTAAACGCCGGCATAGCCGCACTTGCAGACAACAAGACATCGTTTTACATTGATATAAACGAGCGCTTTGACGATGCCGATCATGCGCTTACCGCTCCGTACAGCGGCGACGGCGTGCATGTTTACGGTAAATACTACCGCGAGTGGTCGCTCTGGCTCTGCACCAAAGGCGTTGTAAGATAAGCTTCCGTGCTTGACAAAACAGCTTTGCGGTGGTATAATGTCACTGCTACTTTGTCAGACGGCCGCGCGGTATCATGCCGAAAGGTCATACCGTGAGGAAAGTCCGGGCTTCACAGGGCAGGATAGCTGATAACGTCAGCCGCAGGCGACTGCCGGGAAAGTGCAACAGAAATAGACCGCCCGCTTTACGGCGGGTAAGGATGGAAAGGCGAGGTAAGAGCTCACCAGTTTCCATGGTAACATGGATCCGCTGTAAACCCTATCCGAAGCAACACCGCATGGGGATCGTTTGCCCGACACATATCCCCGGGTGGCACGCGGCGAAAGCCGCGGAGCGGCGCGGCGACGCGCCGCAAAGACAGATGGTCGTCCACGACAGAACCCGGCTTACAGATAAAGTAGCAAAACAGTGGCGTAAAAAACTCCGGCAGAGTTTTTTACGCCACTATTTTTGATACTACTTTTAATTCGATCCGCGGATATCAGGCGACCTTATCCTTGAGTCCCATCTCAAGCAGCACCTTTTTGGTCTGCGGGAGAGCAAAGAACACCGCCGCCGCGATCATCGTAAAGATAAACTCGGGGACCATAAAGGTTCCGTTGTAGAGCAGGCTGTAAAGGTATGTGTTGTCAATGTAGCGTCCGAGTATCTCGCCGACAGACTTCCAAAGGATCACGCCTGACACATAGTGCGATGCGTAACGCATCATAATGACAAGCGCCGTTCCTCCGAGCCATCCGGCATAGCCGTGACGGCGGAAAAGTCCCGCAAGTCCGATGACGGTAAACGGAATAAGGTAATCCATAAAGAAGCATGCAACGAGCACGCCGGGCGTAAGCCCCCACGTCATTATCTCGCCGATGTCCAGAATAAGCTGGAGAACGGCATAAACGAACCCGGCAAAGACGCCCTTGCCGATCCCGCGGCGGATGCTGTAAACTATAATCGGAAACATTGAAAGCAATGTGAACGACCCGCCGAACGGGAGCTTGTTGAATTTGATGAGGCTGAGGACTGTTGCCATAGCCACCATAACGGCTGCCTCGGTCATGGCATGAATCTGTTCTTTTTTCATTGTACGACTCATAAAAAGAACCTCCGGAAATAAAAAGACTGACCGCACGGAAAACCTCCGGTGGTCAGTTTCTTTCGGATGCGTGATCCTGCGAAAATGCTACCTACGCCGGTATTATCCGTATCAGGTTAAGGGTTCGCCCAAAGGCATCTCAGCCGGCAAATGCCAGCACCCCCGATTTTCTATGCGATTGCGGTGTTATTATATCACAGCACAGATGCTTTGTCAATACATATTGATAGGAAAATGCCCGACTATCGGGCATCTATAAGCCATTTATAAAACGCCCGGGTAAAAAAACACCCAAATTGCATCAGAAAAGGAGCTGTAAAAAACTCAATTTGAGTTTTTTACATCTCCTTTGGGACTATACCGGCATCCGTTTTTCTT
>CATYWI010000012.1 GCA_958414155.1 uncultured Anaerotruncus sp.
ATCGGTCCGTCAAGCAGCGGGTCATTGGTTTCCTTCATCCACCGCTCAAGCAGCTCTGAAAGCTCATGCAGCTCATCTGCATATTCCGGGTAGTCCGCAAGGTTGCGGCGCTCCTCCGGGTCGGCTATGAGGTCATAAAGAAATACCCGTTCGTGCGGTAAATGCGGCAACTTGGAAGTCAGGAATATATCCTTTATCGCATGGTCGCCGATGTTGACAAGAGGACGGCGAAGCTCGTCAAAATAGCGTATCAGCTTCATGCGGTCTGTACGCACTGCGCGCATCGGCTCATATGCCGCGTGATATGTCACCTCGGAGAATATAAAGTCATGAACATGCTCGGTCTCTCCGCGCATAAGCGGCAAAAGCGAGCAGCCCTCAAGCCAGTTTGGCTTTTCGATGCCCAGCATGTCGCAAACGGTGGGGAATACATCCACCTGCGATACCATTGCATCGGTCGCGCCGCGCCCGATATCCGGGTGGCGTATGAACATGGCAACGCCGGTGCCGGCATCGCGCAGAGTGCATTTCATGTCGGGGAATGAAATGCCGTGGTCGGTGGTGAACAGCACAACGGTGTCGTCGCGCAGCCCTTGCGCGTCGATCTCATCGAGCACGGCGCCGACGCATTTGTCGGCGGTGCGCAGACTTGTAAGGTAATTGGCAAAATCGTGGCGCGTTGCTTTGTTGTTCACGACCGGCGAGGGAGTGGCGATGAAATCCTCCTCTATGTCGGTAGCCTCCGGATAATTCAGATGTGTGCTGGACATACCGAAGGAAAGGAAAAATGGCTTGTCGCCGCGTCTGTCCGAGCGCAGGAAGTCAAGCGCGTGCTCAAGCGCGCGTGCATCGCGCACGCGGGTGTCGCGTTCAAAGGATGAAAATCTTTCATCGTAGCCGAGCTTTGACGGATCCTTCGCTTCATGCTGAACGCCGCAAAGAGCGGTGTAATATCCATGGTCGTGCAGGAAGTGTGAAAGGTGGCGGCTGAAGTCGTTGGTCTCAAAGCCGCGGTGCGAAAGCCCGAACATACCGGAGCAGTGCGGGTACATTCCCGTAAGCAGCGCGGTGCGGCTGGGCGAGCATATCGGCGCGGCGCTGTGCGCCTGGTGGAACATAAAGCTCTCCCGCGCAAGGCGCATGAGGTTAGGATTGTCGGCGGCAATGCCGTACGGCTGGATGTAACGTCCGCTGTCGTGGGTGTGTATGTAGACAAAGTTCATTGTTTTCTCCTGGATTAATGATCGTAAAAAATATCGGACACCTGGTCACCGCGTGAGCGTTGTGTGAGCGGGTGTCCGATGTGGGGCGGCGTCAGTTTCCGAATGCCGCTATCATCTCTTCGAGCTTAGCCTCAAGAGTGGGAACGCTTGCGGCGTAGCTTCGTGAGAAGTTGGGATTGTTTTTGCAGATGCAGTTTCTGAATATTGAGTATGTAAGGTTGCCGAGCGCGTCGCTGTATATTCTGCCAAGGTCAAAGCTGACTCCGGCGCGCGCCATGTCAAAGGTCTTGGCGGCAATGGCGTCCGTTGTGTAACGGGTCTTCATCGTGACCTCAAACAGCACGGGGGTGATTATGCGGTAGCCCTCGGAGGAGAGACACTCAAGCACCATGGCTGCTTCCTGCGGGTGCTGTGCGGCTCCGGAGACCGCATAGAAGGTGCAGGGGAAGCCGAGGCAGGTGGAATATCCGTCCTGATCGGCAGTGTACTTCGGTATGGGCGCTACGCCGTAGTTGAAGGTCGCACCGCCGAGATCGCGGCTGGCGTATCTCGCACGGCTCATAAGGAACATGACTCTGCCTTCTTGGAATGTCTTGTTGCAGGCTGAACCGAGGAGGCTTATCGGGTCGGAAAGATAGCCTTCAACGAGCGAAACAACGTTCTGGGTGCGCTCGCTGCCGAACTTTTCGGAAATGATGGGCTTGCCGTCGCTGTCGCGGTCGAGCGTGCGCAGACCTGCGCCGTAGAAGAAGGGGTCGGTGTGCATGGTGTTGGCGGTAAAGCCGTATATAGGCGTTTCGCCGCCCTGCATGCCGTCTACCTTGTGCGACATTTCTATCATTTTTTCGTATGTCCAGGTGTTGTTGTCAACGCAGGCGTAGGGATCTCCGGCGTTGTATTCCGTCATCATATCCTTGTTGAAGTACATCACGTACATCATGTAAAGGAGGTTGGTGGAGAGGTCGCCGGTCGTGAAGAAAAGCTTGTTGTTGATAGTGGCTTCTTCGATAAGCTTTTGCGGCCACCAGGGCGCCGTGAAGTCGAGTACGTTGTAATCGAGAAGGTTCGAGCAGAATCCGCTCGTTGCGGCGGTCGCCATTGCAAGCGTGTAGCCGGCGTAGATGTCATAGGGGTTGCCGGAGTCAAAGGAGGTGCGTATTTTTGTGATGTAGTCGCCGCGCTTTTTGGCGTTGCCCGGCGTACCGGTGTAATCTATTTCAACGCCGAGGCGGGATTCCACTTTTGCGTTGCGGCGGTTTATGGCAAGTTCTACCGTGCCGCCGTTGCCGTCGTCTTCCACAAAGAATTCGGGGTTTTCAACATCGGACCAGTAAAGCATTCCGATCTTTACGCCGAGGTTCGCCACCTCGGGCAGTGCGTCCTTGAGATAGCCGGCGTCATCATACTTTCCGGCGTCGGGATCGGCCGTTGTCACGGCGGGAGCGGTGGTTGCTGACGAGCTGTTTTTTCCGTCGCCGTTTTGGGAGCATGCTACTGTCATGCACATCATGGATGCGATAATAAGTACGAGCGATGTGACCGACAGCATGAGCCTTGTGATGGGGTGCTTTTTCATTGCTTGGTTTCCTTCCTTAAATGAATCCGGTATCGTTCCGTTTTATTTGATTCAATTTTATCATTTTTGAATGGCGGTGTCAATAAATATGCTATTATTTTTGTAGAAATCTTACTGAAGTTGATTGTGGCGCGCACAACGGAGCGCAAAAACGGACATAAGAAAGCGGTCATGAATAAACAAAAGTGTAATTGCATTTAAAAAACGTGATTTTTAGTGATAAATATACTTGACGGGGGAATTTTTCACTGCTATAATATAAAACAGACACGAAACCCGCGTGCACAGTGCCGCGTGCGGTGGTTCGGTATCTTATTATTTTATAAAAATTCTATTTGCGTTTTTGCATTTTCTTATTAAATGCCGAAATGCGGAAGGCGGAAAAACATGTCTGTACTTGACGGAAAAACACTGGTCGCGCTCGGCGATTCTCTTATTCACGGTAACAAGCTGGGTCCCGACGCAACATGGGTTGCGCTCCTTGCGGAGCGTCACGGAATGACAGCCTATAACTATGGTATCAACGGCAACCCCGTGGCTTTTTCAACCGAGGAGCCTACGCACAAGCACCCGCCGATGTGCGTGCGCTATGCCGATATGGCTGACGGCGCCGATTATGTGGTCCTGCTCGGCGGAGCGAACGACAAGCGCCTTCATGTGCCGCTAGGAGACGAGGCGTGCCGCGCGGATTGCTCATATCGCGACACCTCTACATTTTACGGTGCGCTCAATACTCTTATTGCGGGCCTGACCGAGAAATATCCGAAGGCGAAGATACTTCTCATGACCAACTACAACCGCTGGCCGAGCAAAAACAAATACGGTCTTACCGATATCGAGTATGTTGATGCAATGCTTGAGGTCGCCGCTCTGTGGTCATTGCCCTGCTTTGATAACTACCGCGCGAGCGGGATATCCTTCCAGAACCCCGCGCAGCTTCCTTGGATAGACGAGGGCATCGAACTTGGCATCGGCGCGAACCATCACTTCTCTCACGAGGCATACGAGTGGCTGACAAACAAATACGAAAAGCTGCTTGAAGCACTTTGAGCATCCGGGAAAAGCAGTCTCCCCCGCCTGCCGCGCATTGCGCGGCAGGCGGGGGAGAGTTTTTAATCAATGTGCAGTTAAATGCTGTCGGATGAGGCGGATCAGTGGTATCTCTTGCCGCTCTCGCCCAGGTACTTTGCCATGGCGAGCACCCAGTCTGTCTGAATGATATCAAAGCCGCGGTCGGCGAGCCAGCCCCAGCCGAGGGCGGGGTCCTTTACGAGGGATACGTCGTCGGAATGTCCGGCGGAAAGCGGTACCTTGTAGTTGTAAAGGATGGCGTTAGCCCATACGAGCTTTCCGTTGCCGTGCAGTTTGTCTATAAACTCGGGGCTTGCGATGTATGCGTTCTCATCGGCAAAAACGACCTCGGCGCCTACGTATCTGATGTTGCGGTGCATAAGCTCCTCGTGTACGCCGTCATCCTTCTTGAGTATGGGGAGATACTGGATGCCGTGTCCGTACTCTTCGATGATGTCAAACAGCTCGGGCTTCGGCGAGGTCTTGGCGATTATCTGCTCCTCCATGCCGTGCGCACGGATGGCATCGGAGATCTCGCGAGGGTTCTCCCAGAACTTATCGATGTTTATGTAGCATACGCCCTTGAAGCGGTCGAACACCTCGTCAAGGGTGCAGAGCGGCCACTCGGTGTAAGCACGGTCGGCGCTGACGTAGCGCAGACGGCGGATCTCGTCGTCGTGCATGTCGGGCAGGCGCTGTGCGAACTCGGTGCCGATGTAGTTGAGGTGGACATATTCCATCTTCGGATGGAGGATCCAGAGCGTGCCGTCGGCGCTCTTGCTCACGTCTACCTCTATCATGTCGGCGCCGTGCTTTACGGCTATTTCATATGCCGCCATGGTGTTGCAGGGAATGTTTCCGCCGCAGGAGCCGCGGTGAGCCACGATTATTATCCGCTCGGCGGCATCTTTTTTAATGTCGAATGTTGTCATTGGGTTTGCCTTTCTTATCTTTTTTATTTGATTAATTTTTGATCTGCTGTTTGGTGAATGAAACGAAGGACAGCGCCGTCAGCAGCACGGACAGCAATGCCATCCACACGATGCCGACCGTAAGACTGTATATGCTGCTGTATACAAAGGTCGCGGTGCGGATAATGCTTTCCGCCAGTCCGCCCCCTGCTGTCATGTAATACGCTGCGGGCGTGGTTATGAATACGGTCAGGTCAAGGTAGGGCAGCGGGGAATATTCAAGGTGCAGTCCGGGGAGCGCGGTGTTTATAAACACTGCGAGCGATGTGACCGTCGCCGTGGAGAGGCGGGCTATCATTGAAAGCGCTATCGGAAGCGCCGGGCGCTTTATGAGCGTTGATATCATCAATGCCAGAAGCACTGTCGGGGATGCCGACAGCACGGCAAGGATGATGCGGAGAATAAGTGTGAGTACAGACGGGAGCGGTATTACATGCCCGCCGACGATAAAAAGGTCCGGCATGAAGATATCGTTTATTCCGTAAATGACGGCGCATTCGGCTGTGAGCATGAGAGACAGGATGAATGCCGATGCGAACCACCGGATATAAAGGGATATCAGCTTTGAGGCGAGTATTTTTCCGCGTCCGCGCGGACGTATAAGGAGAAGACGTATCGTGCCGGAGGTGTATTCGCCCGAAAGCGTTGTTCCCGCAAGTATCACGGAAAATATAGCAAGCAGTCCCGTTGCGGTCGAGACCGCGGAGGCGGTAGCTTTTTTTGCCGAGCCTTTGACCGTGCCCTCAAGAGGTATGTTGCGGTCAAGACTGTACTTCACAAGAGTCACTGTATCGTCAAAGCGGTGCTGAGCCTCCGCAAGACCCCGGAGATAACGCTCATAGCTGACACTGCGGTGCTGTGCTTCGTAAAGTTCGCGCGGGATGGGGACGATAGCCGTGCAATCTGAGGCAAGTGCGGAAAGAAGCTCGGAGACTGTGCGGTACTGCCAGCTCCCGTACTCATACAAATTTTCGCACAGCAGTTGCCATCCGTAAATCGAAAGCTCCGCTGTTTCGAGGCGGCTTTCGGCAGAGGCGCGCATGTATTCGCGGTATGCCGTGACGACTTCGGGGGACGCAGCCCATTCCGGTACCGTTCCGCCGCCGGAGGCATACAGCTCCGCTTCTGCGGCGCACAGGTCGCGTTCAGCCCGTGCGGTATCAAGACTTACGGCGTAATGATCGGCAAGCGAATAGTTCAGTATTTCGTTACGGAGCTTTTCCTCATATGCGCGCAGTGCCGGGAGCGCTTTTGCTATGTTTTCTTCGGAAAGATAACCGTCATATTTGGCGATCTCCTCCGGCATGTCGTGGTAAAGAAAACTGCCGAGTGCCGATTTTTGTATATCCTCTATTGTGTATCTGCCGGATGCGGCGCATTCCGCAATTGCGATCCATCCGAGTATGGTAGAGTAGTCGTTGTAGAATAATTCGATCTTCCACTCGGCGTCCGAACCGCCAATGCGGTTTTCAAACAGGTCGTTGGCATGTTCGTAGACGCGCCAGTATTTTTCACCTATCATATCACCGCTTTCACGGGCGCGCTCAGCCATAGATACGATGTATTCGGTTTCCTGGAGGTATCGCCCGGCGGTATTGGCGGAAATAAATGCCCCAAGCGCGACCGAAGCGGCGCTTATTACGGCTATTATTATCAGAAGTACTGAAAAACCGAGCTGTTTGGCGGTTTTTTTATTTTCGTTACCTATGAGCCTTGACAGTCCTGACATTTTTGCAACCTCAGTTTTTTATCTGCTGGCGGTCAAAGGATACGAACGATAGTACGGTGAGAACTGCGGCTATACCGACGAGCCAGGCAATGCCTATCGAAATGCGGTAGTTGCCGGAGCTGATCAGTGCTTTTTCGGCTGCGCCGAAGATACTGTCCAATGTACTGCCGCCGTCAATAATATAGCGCTCTGCGGTGTTGCCTATGAATGACGTGAGGTCAAGGTAGGGCAGAGGAGTATATTCAAGATGCAATTTTTGGAGGCTGAGCGAGACGGTGGTGATCACCGAGGTGCTGAAGCGGCATATCATAGCGAGCGCTATCGGGAGCGCCGATCTCTTTATCAGCGTTGAGATAAGGAGCGTAAACAGAATGATAGGAGCCGTTGATATGAAGGAAAGCAGCACGCGCCACAAAAACGCAAATATTGCGGGCACGATCATGACCTTTGTGCCGTGGTTGAATATCGCCGGGGTAAAGAGGTCCTTGACGCCGAACAGAGCGATGCATTCCACTGCCAGCAGTACCGATGCTACGGCTGTTGCGGCGACCCACAGTATGCCGCCGGACAGCAGTTTTGAGGCAAGTATCCTTGAGCGGCGCTGCGGACGGATGAGAAGCAGTCGCACCGTGCCGGCGGTGTACTCATTCGAAAGCGTCATACCCGCAAGAATAATGACGAAAATAACTATGATCCCGAATGACGATGAAAATTCGGAAAGGAAAAGGGTCTTGGTGGAGTCGTTCACCGTTCCGCGTATCGGAACTCCGTGCTCTATGCTCGCACGGATGATAGCCGCGGTCTCTTCAAAGTTGCGGTCGTTCTTCTGGACCGTGGAGATGTAGTCCTCATAGCTCATGCTTTGGGAGGGGAAGTAATCGTAAGCGTCGTACAGCTCGCGCGACACGCCTGTTGACGAGCTGGCAAGCGTCCTTATCCCCTGCAGCGGACTCCGGTAGTTTACAACGGTATTGTACTGCCAGCCGCCGTAATCGAACACGTTGTCGGTGAGCCACTGCCGTGCCTGGACGTTCAGCTCGTTCCATTCAACTAAGCGCTCGCCGAGCGCGACCTCATAAGCTATGAATTCCGCGGAAAGCTCCGGGGTAAGCCTGGGATCCGTGGTGGCGGAGCCGCTCGTCAGATACTTTACGCTCTGGCGCGCGTTCTCAAGCGAAGCCTCGGCTTCCTCAAGTTGGCTCGCATAGTAGTCCTTTAGCGTGTATGTGAGGATGCGCTCTTCAAGCTCCGCAAGCGCTTCCTTTTGCGCCTTGTAGGTCGCCTCTATGTTTTCGGGCAGGAGTACGGTCTGGAAGGGATATATACCGTTGGGGTCTATCTCGTAAAGGTAGTGGCTTATCATGGATTCGTTGATGCCGTCGGCATCAACGCCGTCCTCTATTATCAGCTTTACAAGACCGACGGTGCCGCGCAGAGTTGCGTGATCCGAGCGGAATGCATCGACGCGCCAATCTTCTTGTATGTTGTTTTTTTCAAAGAATTCCGTGGTGTCAAGGAGGGCGCGGTAGTATTCCGCGTCGCAGATGCGGCCGTTTTCCTCGGCATCAGCCAGCTGTTTTTTCAGCCGCTCGGCGTTATAAGTCCAGTAATTGGAGTCATGACCGCTGTAAGATGGGGATCCGACTATTTTCTTGAGTGTAAAGTCAAGCAGTGGGGCAAGGGCTGTCAGCGCGGCGATTATTATAAGCAGTACGCGAAGCCCGGTCTGCTTCAGCACCTTTTTGTTTTCGTTACCTATGAGGCGTGCGAGCTTTTTCATTGGCTGTCGCCTCCTTCCTTGGAGTCGCTGTCATGTGAGACGTCGGGAGCCTTCGGCGCATATCCGGGCGTTCCGCCGCCGCCCGCCGGGGTGTATTCGCGGGTCGTTTCGAGATAGACGTCCTCAAGCGAATGCTTAACGGGCGTCAGCGCAGATACGTCGCAGCCGGCCATAACGAGCGCACGCATAAGGTCGCTCTCCCTGCCTGCCGGGAGGGTGACGCGCAGCTTGCCGTCTACCGTGGCAGTGCTTACGCCCTCGCCGAGACCGAGCGCCGCAGCCGCGGCAGCCTCGCGCTGAGCCTCCGGTACCGATACCTCGACCACCGAGATGTTTGAAACGCCGGCGCTGCGGACCTCTTCGATGGACATAGTGCGCAGAAGCACGCCGCGGTCGAGTATGCCCACGCGGTCGCACATCAGATCAAGCTCGGCAAGCTGATGACTTGAAATGAAAACAGAAACGTTTTCGGTGTGCGAAAGCCCCTTCAGTATGTCGCGCAGCTCCTTTATGCCGGCGGGATCAAGCCCGTTCGTCGGCTCGTCGAGAACGAGCAGCTTCGGATGGTTCAGCAATGCCTGCGCAAGCCCGAGGCGCTGACGCATACCAAGCGAGTATTTTGCTATTTTGTCGTCCGCGCGCGCTTCAAGGCGCACCAGCTTTATCAGCTCGTCAATGCGTTCGCGTGGAACATCGTCGTACATACGGCGGTAAAGCTCAAGATTTTCGCGTCCCGAAAGGTAGCGGTACATTTCGGGGTTTTCAATGATACCGCCAACGCAGGTCATTGCCGCTTCAAAATCGGTCTTTACGTTGTGTCCGCAAATGCTTATTTCTCCGCTTTCTATACGGAGGAGACCAAGCATCAGCTTTATCGTTGTCGTTTTGCCGGAGCCGTTCGGCCCGAGAAAGCCGAATATTTCTCCCGGCATGACGTCAAGCGTGATGTCGGTAAGTATGCGTCTTTTCCCGAGTTGCTTTGAGAGGTGCTTTATCGACAGCACAGGCGCGGAGGATAGAGATCGGTTCATGATGTTACCGTACCTTTCATTGATATTAAAATTAATTATAGCATATTTTTGCCGCTTGTCAATGAAAATAAAGAAATCTTAAGTAAAGAGACGCGGCGCGCGCCATTATTATACGCATGTGGAGCTATTTGTTTGGCATAACGCCGTCCTGCGGGTGAATATTATATGATGATAGGATTTTTATATCCGGAGGATGCAGAGCATGAAAAAAAGCGGCGAAAACAGCAAAATTCACATGCGCGCTTTGTTTGGCGGCGAGCCGTCGGAATATGAGATGCGCCGCGCACGCAAATTGCTCGGTAACGGAACGACTCTTCTTTCTGCCGAGATATGCTATCCGCATTTTACCGGCGTGAGCGGCGAGGCGATGGATGCTTTTTATTCCGACGTTGCGGATAGGTTCTTCGGCTTTGCGTGCGGAGAAGCGCTCGGCAGGGCGCAGAAGGTGTATGATGCCGATACCGATCCGCGCAAGCGGTTCCGATTCCGCCGCTTCATGCTTTCCGCCGCCTTCAGACCCGGCTTTGTGTCCGGTGGGCTGATATCCGTCGGTGCCGTGTGCACTCTCACGCGCGGCGGGGCGGCGCTCGGCGCATGGGTCGGCGCACAGCAGTGGCGCGTGCGCGACGGCGTTCTTCTGCCCTTCGGCACGTGCGGGAACGACGGCGGGA